>CACZPA010000143.1 GCA_902782895.1 uncultured Eubacteriales bacterium | reverse complement strand
GTCTGCTTCTCGCAGCGGAAACAAAGATCATGCGGCACGACTGCCCATTCGGCCCGCCTCGCGCGGCCCGCTTCGTTGCCGCACCAGCGCACGTCCGGCCCGAAATCATTAAAAATCACGGCATTGGGCTGGTATTTGCGGATCAGCGCGATATACCTGTCAAAATCATAGACCTGCTTCCTGCCGTTCGGACCCTCTCCGCATGCTCCGTCGAACCACACGGTAAACAGCTCTCCGTAGCCTGTCAGCAGCTCCGTCAGCTGGTTGCAGTAATAGTCGTTGTACGCTTCCGTCCCGTAATACGGGCTGTTTCGGTCCCACGGGGACAGATATACGCCGAACTTGATGTCGCCGCGCGCACAGGCCTCCGCGCATTCCCGCACCACATCGCCCTTACCGCCCTTCCAGGGACTGTTTTTCACGCAATGCTCCGTATAAGCGGACGGCCACAGGCAGAAACCGTCATGATGCTTCGCAGTCAATATGATGCCCTTCATCCCCGCGCTTTTGACGGCCTCGACCCAGCTGTCGCATTCCAGATCCACCGGATTGAAGATGGATTCCGACTCGTTGCCAAGGCCCCATTCCAGATCCGTATACGTATTCACCGTAAAATGTACAAACGCGTAGAAACCCATCTCGTACCATGCGAGCTGCCGCGCGCTGGGCACCACATGCGCCGCGCTCTTCAGAAATTCCCTGTATTCCATATGCTATACCGTCCCTGTCGTTGTTTTGTTTGTCCGGCAATTCTGTCAGTATTATAGCTGATTTCACAGGAAAATCCAACCTTTTCTGACAGGGCTTTGTGGGTTTTCCGTCTGTCCTGGCCATTTTCCTGTCAGCATCTTGACAAAAAGCTCGGATTTTGCATACAATGCTGACAGAATAAATCGGCGAAGCGTAGCGCTTCCATCCACTTCAGGAGGGTATGAAATGGACAGTATGACAATAACATTGACCGAAGGCTGGCGTTTCCATAAAGGAAACTGCGATGATGCCTGGTTTAAAGGATATGACGACAGCGCCTGGCGCAAGGTCCTGATCCCCCATGACTGGGCGGTCGAGTGCCCTTTTTCTAAAGCAAATTCCAGTGGAACCGGCTATCTGGACGGCGGCACGGCCTGGTACCGCGCGCATTTCCGCCTGCCGGAAGGCTGCGCGGGCCGGCGCGTTCGCGTTGTTTTCGACGGCGTTTATAAAAACAGCCAGGTCTGGTGCAACAGCTATTATCTCAGCAAGCGCCCGAATGGTTATACAGAGTTTTCTTATGATATTACGCACGCGGTGCGGATGGACGGCGCCGAAAACGTGCTCAGCGTCAAGGTGACCCACGAAGATCTCGCGGATTCCCGCTGGTTTACCGGCTCCGGAATCTATCGGAAGGTCTGGCTTCTGATAGAAGATCCTGTGCATCCCGCCCTGCACGGCATCGCTTTTACCACGGATTCCGTCTCCGCCGAATCCGCGCAGATCCAGGTGCGGCAGGAGATTCAAAACGACAGTTCAAAAGATGCCGCGATCCGCATCCGTTCTGTCCTGTATGATCCGGATACGCAGGAAAAAGTCCTGACATTGGAAGCGGACTGTTCTGTTCCCGCAGGCGGCCGCACGGAGGCCATGCTAAACGGGCTCCTGCTCCGTCCTCGCCTTTGGTCTGTTGATGATCCTGTCCTCTATGAACTGAAAACCTGGTATGAAACCGCCGGGGACAGTTCTGTGGCGGCCGGGGACAGTTCTCTCGTCAGCGTCGAACGTGTCGGCATCCGCAAGATTGTTTTCGACGCGGATAAAGGTTTCTTCCTGAATGATGTCCCGATGAAGCTCAAGGGTATCTGTGTACATCATGATGCCGGGCCGCTTGGCGCGGCCGTTACACGCGAGGTCTGGCAGCGCCGGCTGGAGATTCTGAAGCAAGCTGGCTGCAATGCGGTGCGCTGCAGCCACAATCCGCACATGCCCGAGCTCTACGATCTGTGCGACGCGATGGGTTTTCTGATGATCGACGAGGCTTTCGACGAATGGGAGGCGCCCAAAAACAAGTGGTGGCAGGGACATAACGTTTACCCGCCGAAGCACCAGGGATATTATGAAGATTTCCCGCAGTGGCATGACGCGGATCTGCGGGCGATGGTCCGCCGCGACCGCAATCATCCTTCCGTGATTCTCTGGTCGATCGGCAATGAAATCGACTATCCCAACGACATGTACTGTCACCCGATGTTCAATGAAATGACCGGCAATAACGATGCCAATAAACCTGCCGCGGAACGCGTCTATAACCCGGACAAGCCGAATATGGAACGAATCGTGACGATCGCCCGCGAGCTCGCGCAGACGGTCCGCGAGGAAGATCCGTCCCGGCCCGTTACGCTTGCCGCCGCTTTTCCCGAGCTGTCCTCCCGCATAGGTTTTCTCGACGCTATCGACGTGATCGGCTACAACTACAAAGAGCACCTCTACGCTGAGGATCATCTTCGTTTTCCGGGCAAGGCACTGTTAGGGACAGAAAACGGCAAGCATCCGGAGGCCTGGGAAGTCGTGCGGGCAAACGATTATGTCTGCGGACAGTTCCTGTGGACGGGGATCGATTTTCTCGGAGAAGCGCATGGATGGCCGATCTACGGCTCGCAGGCCGGACTCATGAAGACGAATGGTTTCCCGAAAGACATCTTTTATGAGCGGGCTGCCCTTTGGAGCGGTACTGCTGTCAAGCCGGAAGTATCCGCTGAGCCAGCCGCAGAACTGTCCCTTGCGCTCTGGCAGCAGCCGGATTGCGTCACGGGACGCACCTTTTCTGATGCCTCTGGTAAGATCGGATATATTTATCAGCTGGAAGTCACCATGCAGGATGCTACTGGGCTGCGGACCACAGAGGATCATACCCTTCGTGTGCAGGTCGAAGGCTCCGGCGAGCTGCTCGCGATCGATTCCGGGAACCTCTCTGATCTCACGCCTTATACGGAAAATTATCGTCAGACACAAGATGGCAGCCTGCTCGTCTACGTCCGCAGAACTGTCCCCGGTCCTATCCGGGTTCATCTGACCTGCATCGATGCTCCTCTCAGCATGCTCGACAACAAGAATACGCAGCAAGGCCTGACCCGCAGCGTGACGATTGCCTGACACACTTCCGAAGGTGCTCCAAGTCTTTCCGAGATTCATCGAGACTCTTGGACCCTCCACCTCCCTCGAAACGTGTCAGCAGTCTGCTCATTTTTTGATAATATGAAAAGTAAGCTGACACACCGCGGCTATAGTAGCTGTAGTGTGTCAGCTTACTGCTGTTTTTCTGTGATTTTGGAGTGATTGCTGACACACTGCGGCTAAAGTATCTGAAGTGTGTCAGCTTACTGTTGTTTCTCTGTGATTTTGGAGTGATTGCTGACACGCTGCGACTAAAGTAACTGAAGTGTGTCAGCTTACTGCTGTTTCTCTGCGATTTTGGAGTGTTTGCTGACACACTGCGGCTAAAGCATCTGAAGTGTGTCAGCTTACTGTTGTTTTTCTGCGATTTCCAAGTGATTGCTGACACGCTTCCGGAAGTATCTCCCTGCAGGATCGATTTTCTGCACAATGACATACCAGATTACGGGAATCAGAAGTCCTGTCACCACGTCAACTATATAATGTTGTTTCGTGAAGACCGTGGACATCGCGATCAGGACGACCATAACGCAAGAGTAGATCCGCAGCGTCCGGGACACTTCTGGCCGCCTGCGAACCGCGAGATAACAGCACATGCTGCTTAGGCAATGCAGGGACGGCATCAGATTGTATCCGATCCTGCCGCCATCCGACTGATAAATCACTCGAAGCATCCAGTTGAAGACTCCGGGCCGAGCGGCGTATTCCAGGAGGCCTTCCGCCTCGCGGTCGATATATGTCGGCGCAAAAAGCAGGATCAGAAAACAGGTCAGCTCGGAAGCGGCCAACATGATCAGGTAATTCACGAGATTCTTTTTCTCTGTCAGCGTCGCGAAAACCGGGCCGAACACCCAGAACACGTACGAATACACATAGATCAGGATAAAAACAGCGATGAGCGGAATCCTGTCGTCGATTGCGGCGATTTTGGGACAGAACGCCCAGCCTGCCGTCCCCAGCACATTACTGAGTCCATGCGCCAAAAGATACAGTCCATACTGCGCGGCCAGAATCCCGACACCCAGAAACCACCCGTAAATAGGTACTTTTTTGATTTGCTGAAGGAGCCTGTTCATAGAAAACCTCCGGAATTATAGTGTTTCAGAATCCGCAGTAATCCGTTCCTGCTTTAACGGCATCGATCTTGCATGTGAAAAGACAACCGTCGTACTGTCCCTGTAGCCCTTCTGCCGAGCTCGTGATAAACAGCGTATCATCGCTCATAAAGCAGCAGGAAGATACATGCTCCGCCGGTACGTCGATCACAGCCAGCAGCTCGCCGGTGACGGAATCCCTCTGTTCGATTCGTTTCCCTCCCCAGACGGCAACCCAAAGACAATCGTTTGCGTCGATACACATCCCGTCCGGAACGCCGCCCTCGACATCGTAGAGCTTTTTCCGGTTGGAAATCTGTCCCGTCCGCACATCATAATCATATACAAAAACTGCATATTCAAGCGAATCCGAGAAAAAGAACTTCTTTCGTGAACTGTCCCAGGCCATGCCGTTCGAAATCTTCGTCTCCGCCTGCGCGACCGTTATCCCGCCGCCGGCCGGATCCATGCAGAACAGATTCCCGTTGTTCCCGTAGCTTTTATCATTGGAAATCGCTCCGAAGAAAAGCCGTCCCGCAGGGTCTGCTTTCGCGTCGTTGGAGCGCTGCCACTGATTGTAATAGCCGCGCAGATCCGCGATCCGCGTCATCGATTCGTCTGCAAATCGATATAACCCGTCCGTCGCGGCAAAGATATATGTCCCCGGTTTCAACGCCGGAATCGCCGCGCCAAGCGGCTGTCCCGCTTCAAAACAGACCTTTCTGCCGTCCGGCAGAATCCGGTAGAACCGTCCCTCCGTGATATCTACAAAGGACAGAATCCCCGTCCGCCAATCCATGATCGGCCCTTCGCCAAGAGTATATCTGTCCCCGGGCCCAGTTTTTTCTACAAGAGCAGATCCATCCCCGTAACCAATTTTGTCCCCCGCAAAAGGCACCGCCTGATAGTGTTTTACGCCTGCCATCCATAAGCCTCCGTTTTAGATCAACCACAAAACCAGGCTGATCAGCAGGCCCCCGATGAGCATAAAAGCGAAGCTGATCCGCCATTTTCCTTCCTTATTGAATCCATAAAAATCCTCCCATCCTGTCCCCGCCGGCATCACGACAACTCTGTACAGATACACAACGCCGTACAGCAGCACCGAAAGCGCTCCCAGCAGCACGATCCAAAACGGCGCCACAGGCTTTTCCCAGAGGATATTCGTAAGGATCGCGAGCAGCGGATTCACAAGGTGCAGGAAGAATCCCGACCCCGTAATCAGCGGTTTCAGTCCGCCTGCCGCCGGCGCAAGGAAGAACAGCACCGTCAGCAGTGTTACCGTGACCGCGACTGTCCCGCAATACTTAAGAAGTGTCACCGCCTGCGGCACATGGCCCGCAAGCAGCGCGATGATCACGACCAGCGACGCGATGGCGCAAAGCACATTCGACAGCGTCGTGTAATACTTAAAGACCTCCTTAAAAGAGCTGTTCCGGCAGTCCCGGATCAGCGGCACTGCCGTAAAAAGCACAATCGCGGCGTTCAAGATGATTCTCATGTTTCTGTGTTCCCTTTCTTTTCCGGGGCTGCCGGATCTTCCGGCCCCGGATCATTACGTTTTTTGAGCTCTCTGACCTTCTCGACAATCTCCAGGATAAAAGAATAATCATTATCCGTAATTTTGCGCCATTCGATCCTCTTCAGCGCTTTCTGATAATAAGGATCGATGTCGAATTCACCGAGCAGAATCGGCAGAACCGGTTTATGCAGGCGCATCGCCGTGTCGAATTCGTACCGGACTTCGTCTTTTGTCTGGGACGAGGCTGACAACAGGATCAGAAAAGCATCGCAGGCCTCAATGGCAGCCGTTTCATGGAGTCTGTAATCCTCTCCGATCGGGATATCCATCGGAAATCTCCACGTAAAAATGTCCCTTTTCTCCAGTTCCTTCTGGATCTGTTTCGCGACTGCCTGATTGTTGCTGGTATAGCTGAGAAAAACAAGCGGCGGCCGCTCCGGACGTTCGGGCAGTGACAGTTCTTTGCCCCAGCTGCTCGTGATCCACGACACGGTTTCATCGTCCAGATCGTCAAAAAACACGGGATCTTCTCTGCTGCCGTTCCCGCGCCGGAAGCTCGCGTCCGTATAGAAACGGAACAGCTTCAGCAGGAACGCTCTGGCGTTCCGGAAATCCTCGTGGAACAGGAAATGCGCTTCCAGCTCCGGCATCCGGGAGCGGATTTCCTGTGGAATATCCAGCATCGGAAAGCAGTTCAGCTCATATACAAGCGGCGAAATGTGAAAATGCTTCCGCATATAGGCAAGCACCCGATACCGCAGATTTCTGGTCCGCATCGGCTCAAAAGGCCGCGTCATGCCGTTCGGGTATGTGATCTGGTATCGGCCTTCCTGATAACTGAGCGCTGTTCCGCTTCTGACCTCGAGCACGAAAATCCCGATATGCGGATCCAGCAGCACCACGTCCGCGACCGCTCCGTCAAAATCCATCTGAAATCCGATGGAAATGTAATCCGGCAGCTCCTCCTGTAAAAAGCGATATACACTCTCCTCCGTCACCGTCAGACCTTCCGGTACACTGCCGATCAGTTTAGCCATTCGTCAGACCTCCTCATTGTCTCTGAATACCGTCACGTCCATCGCAGAATTTCGGACGCCGCAATATCGTCTGTCAGAAACGTAACATAACCCTGCAGCGAATGCGCCTTTTCTTTGAGCATTTTCGCGTGAGGATTGACGTAAATCCGGCACTTCACGCGGCCGTTTTTGGCCTCCTGGATCAGATTCGCGCCGGCCGAATTCCCGTCAAGCGCCAGCAGCACGGACGGCTTCGTCTTGAAGATTTCATACGCGATGCTCTTATACAGTCCCATACGGGAAGGCTCGATCGCGACCCGCACCTTTACGTTTGCCCTCAGGATCCGCTGTTTCTCCTCTTTGCTGACCGTGGCTGGCACAAAGGCATAGACCGGGAATTGTCCCTGGTTGCGATCATACAGGTATTTCTCGTAGCCCTGGAACTGATGGCCGATCACGAAACAGACCCGCTTCGGATCGCCTTCCTGCAGGATCTCGTCGATCAGGCGTTTAACGCCAGGAAGCATTACGGTCCTGTGCCGGTCGTTGTTAAAGCTGCCGCCCGCAAGGATCACCGGCGTCAGGCCCTCCGGAAGTGCCTCGATACGGTCCGCGAAAACCTCTGTGGAATCTTCGCGTTTTTCCTGCAGGAAAAGGTCATCCTGTCTGCCGGCCGATCTGCTGATCCGTCCCTCGTAGAACGTCTGGACATCCCCCGCTCCGGCCTGCCCGCACCCGATCAGCTCCGCAAATGCTGCCTGTTTGTCCCGGAAATTCTGCAGGCTCACCTGAACCACGCGATCCTCGGCCGCGCGCATCTGCAGCAGATCCTCATGGGACAGATCCAGAAGCTTTTCCAGCGTCAGCTGCTCGTCGATTGAATCCGTCCCGTACAGCGCACAGCCATCCGTCCCCTGCACGCACATCACACCCGCCTTCAAATACTGCTTCAAGGGATGCTTTTCAACCTTGCTCAGGTTGTTCAGGCGGACGTTCGAAGTGATCTGGAATTCCAGCACAACACGGTTCCGCACGATGTCCTGCAGCAGCTGCCGGCCCTTCGGCGTCTTCAGATTGGACGTATACAGCCCATGCCCGATCCGCATATGCGGCATCGTCTGCCCCTCTGCCAGCGCGTCTTCGACGGCTGCGATCGAATTCGCGACATTATCCTTCAGGCTGTCGTTTTCGCCAGCGTGAATCCGGATCACAAAAGTCGGATCCTTTCGGGCGATCCGGACGAGTCTCGCGATCACCGGCTGAATCTCGCGGATATCGTTGATTTCCTCGCCCAGGATATCGCTTCCGGCAACATAAGGGTCGCACGCGACCGCCTCCAGGACATCGAGATTCTCATTCAGGTAATCGTTCGGCGTAATGTTG
>CACZPA010000142.1 GCA_902782895.1 uncultured Eubacteriales bacterium | reverse complement strand
GAGGGCGAGGCCGGCGTGGCCGGCTCAGCGGCACGACGCGGCCGGTTACCGGTTGTCCGTTTTCTCCGGCATCATGTCGTGGTAGCGCATGCGGTCCCAGGCGACCTGTGCCCACTTGGTGTCCGGCTTGCCCCAGTTGCAGTACGGATCGATCGAGATGCCGCCGCGCGGCAGGAAGCGCCCCCACACCTCGATGTATTTTGGGTCAAGCAGCGCGATCAGATCCTTCATCACGCGGTTGACGACGTCTTCGTGGAAATCCCCCTGATTCCGGAAAGAAAACATATACAGCTTCAGCGATTTGCTCTCGACGAGCTTTGTATCCGGCACGTATGAAATCGTGATATTGCCGAAATCCGGCTGGCCCGTGATCGGGCAGACGCTTGTGAATTCCGGGCAATTGAATTTGACGAAATAATCGTACTCCGGATGCTGGTTGCTGAAGGCCTCCAGCACGGAAGGATCGTACGTCGTCTTGTATTCGGTCTGCTTGCTGCCAAGCTTTGTCAGATTTTCTCTTTCTCTCATGATTTGCTCTCCTTTTCCGTCAGCGGAACGATTTTACGGGACCAGTACATAAAGGGCGTGTCAAGCAGCGCGACCAGCGCCTTGAACAGATACGTCGTGATCAAAATACTCCAGAAAACATTCTGCGGATAGACGCCCCAGAAGGCCAGCGTCGTGAAGATAACCGTGTCGATCAGCTGGCTGGTCAGGGTGCTGCCGTTATTGCGCAGCCAGAGCAGTGCCCTGCTGCCGCCGGTTTTGCTCCAGATAAAGTGATACAGGAACACGTCGAGATTCTGGCTGACGATAAAACCCGCAAGGCTCGCGACGGTGATCCGCGGGACGAGGCCGAAGACGACCTTCAGGCTTTCGTTGATGTAGTCGTTCTCATTCGGCGCGAACCAGAGAATGAGCTGCGACCCCAGCATCCACAGGATCATGATGGAAAAACTGTAAGCGACGGCCCTCGCAGCGGCCTTTTTCCCGTATTTCTCGGAAAGGATATCCGTCACCAGAAACGTTGCCGCGTACAGGACGTTCCCGGCCGTCGTGGACACGCCGAAAATATCCACGTTCTTGCAGACCGCGATATTGCCGAGCAGCGTTCCAAAGATCGCAAAAGCGTACAGTCCGTTCTTTCCGAACAGCTTGTACAGTCCGAGCACGCTGCCCAGATAGATCAGCACAGTGATAATAAAGATCAATTCATTCGGCATTCGTATCTGTCCCCATTTTCTTCATCGATTCTTCCCGTTCAATCGGTGTATTCTGCAAAGTGTCCCCGGCGGTTTCATATGCAATCGGATCGGTCAGGCCATTTTCCCGGAAAGCCCGGAGCCGGTCCCGACATGTGCCGCAGACGCCGCAGGCCTTTTCCCCACCCTCATAGCAGCTCCAGGTCAGTTCAAAAGGCACGCTGATCTCGTGGCCTGCCGCTACCACCGCCGCCTTGCTCTTGTCGATAAAAGGCGCGATGACCTTGAGCGCGTTCCCGCTGCCCAGATAGATCGCGTCCGTTATGGCCTTGTTGAAGGCCGGACTCGTATCGGGATACGCGTTCCCCGCGGCATCATCCGCATGCGCGCCGTACCAGATCTCCCCGCAGCCGTTGCTCAGCGCGATCGCGGCGGCCGACGAGAGGAAAAGCCCGTTGCGGAAAGGCACGTAGGTACTGACTGGCGCGCCTTCTGTCTGCCGTAGCTGCGCGGCGTAATCCTCATGCGGGATCTCCTCCCGCGAACCGTCCAGCAGCGTGCAATCGCTGCCACGAAAAAGCTCACCCAGATCGAGCGTCAGCCGCTTCACGCCATAATAAGCCGCGACTTTCTCAGAAGCTTCCAGCTCTTTGCGGTGCTTCTGCCCATAGTAGATGGACAGCGCCAGAACCTCTCCGGCTCCGTATGCCTTAACGGCAAGACCCAGGCAGACCGAGCTGTCCAGCCCGCCGCTGAATAGTACAAGTGCTTTCATTCCTTTACTCCTACTGCATAATTTGCTGACACAGTCTGCTTTCGCCGATAAAAAAGGCCCCGCAAAACGCGGAGCCTAAAGTCATCATCTCAAAAAAGCACAGTCAGATCGACCATAGTCCCGGTTTTGTTTAACGACAGGAAGGTACAAATGAACTGTCGGCTGCCCCTTCGGACGAGCTTAGCTATTATAACAGATGTTTCGCGGGATTTCAACCGGTAAATCCGACCTTGTCGGGACGGACTTCCATATGAAAATTATAGAAGATCCCCTTGCCCTGCTCCGCGAACATGGCCATCATCGTGCCGGTGAAGGTCATCGTCTTCGTGCCCTCGGTGCTGAGGCCCGCATTGGTGCCGGATCCGAGCACGACCGGCTCCAGGCCCTCTTCCTGCATCGAGAAAACATAGCCTTCCCTGTCGCTGTCGATCATGAGCTTCACGCGGCCCGAGACCGGCGCGGGTACACGCGCGATCTCCACGGTCATGTCGTGAATCGCCTTGGTAAAGCCGATATACTTCCGGTCCAGCTCGTTCAGGATATAGATATCATAATGATAATCGTTATTGTAGAACGCGGAAATACCGGCGCGCACGGCATTGGACGCAAGGTCCAGAACCGCTTCGGTATGCGTGCAGAACTCAGGCTGCTGCACGGAAAGCATGGTCGGCGCGCAGGCCGGCTGCGACAGCAGCGTATCCGTCCCTGTCAGTGTCAGCGCACCCGCCGCGCGGTCGCGCGTATAGCAGGCCGGATTCGGATTGCGCGTATATTCAAAGCAGACCGGGATCTCATCCTTGCTGAAATCGCAGTGCACATCGTGATTTACGGGAAGCGCGGGCGCCGGAAGCGGCGCGTCCATTTCGAGGGCAGCGACGCCGTCCTCTCCGATGATCGGCCATCCGTCCTGCGTCCAGGTCACCGGCGCAAGGAAGGTCTCCCGTCCCAGATTGTGCAGCAGCGCATGGCTGAAGTTGCGGATCCCCAGGAAAACCGCCCACCAGTTGCCGTTCTGGTCTTCTACAAGGTCCGCGTGGCCCGTCGCCTGGATCGGACAATGCTTGAGCGCCGCGTGGGACAGGATCGCGCCTTGCGGACGCGGACAGGGCTCATAAGGCCCGAAAACACGGTCCGAGCGCAGGATTACTTCGTGATGCTGGTATTCCGTCCCGCCTTCCGCGCACATCAGATAATACTTGCCTTTAACCTTGTAGATATGCGGGCCCTCGGTACACGGCCCGCCGCAGCCGGTCGAAATCATGTATTTCTCCGACAGGCGCTCGCCCGTCATCGGATCGATCGCGAAGGCCCAGATGCCGCGCAGGCCGTCATTCGTACCGGTCGAGCAATAATAGCAGGTTCCGTCATCGTCCCAGAAAAGCGACGGATCGATGCCGTTCTGATCGATCCACATCGGCTCGGACCATGGCCCTTCCGGCTTCTCACTGTGTACGACAAAGTTGCCTTTCCACGTCACATTCGTCGTGATCATGTAAAACATGCCCTCGTGATAGCGGATCGTCGGCGCGTAGATGCCGCCCGAATTGCGGCAGCCCTCGAGCTCCAGCTGCGAACGGCGGTCCAGAACATATCCGATCTGCTCCCAGTTCGCCAGATTGCGGCTGTGGAAGATCGGTACGCCGGGGAAAAACTCAAACGTCGAATTGACCAGATAGAAATCCTCTCCGACCCGGCAGATGCTGGGGTCCGGATGATATCCGGGAATGATGGGATTGCGGTATTTCATACGATTTTATCTCCTTTCGCTTCTGCTTCCGGCTTGCGGTCGCCCGGCGCGTCCGGAGAACGGTAGATCAGATACCCGTTCTGCTGGCGCTCGCGCTCTTCCCGGCGATAGACCTGCGGCGACGTGCCCGTCACCCGCTTGAAGATCCTCCCGAAATGGGTCAGTGTCCCGTAGCCGGCTTCTTTCGCGACTTCGGACACGGGGAGCGTCGTCTCGACCAGAAGCTTCTCCGCCTCTTTGACCCGCACGTTGTTCACATATTCCACAAACGTGAAGCCGGTCAGCTCGCGGAAAGCATGGCTCAGATAGTACTTGCTCAGGAAGAACTGCTCGGCGACTTTCTCCAGGGACAGATCTTCCTTATAGTGATTGTTGATGTAGTTGAGGATCAGGAAAAGCCTGCGGTTATTCTTGCGCAGGGAATTATCCGTCTCCTTGCGGCGCATGCAGTAGTTACGGTCGGCAAAGACCAGAAGCTGCAGCACCAGCACGCGGATCATGATCTCATGGTCGATCCTCCTGCGCTGGATCTCCTGCTGGATGCGCTCCATCAGGTTGTCCACGTACTCCTTGTCCGCGCCGGAGAAGGACAGAATAAAGCTGCCGTTGCGGAACAGATGCGTCAGCAGGTCGCTGAAATGTCCCTGGGCGTCCAGCAGCATTTCCGGATAGACGTTGAAAAGCGCCCTGTCGTGATACTGCTCCATGGTCTCGAGCGTCCGGTGCACCTCATGCCGGTCGATCATGACCAGATCGCCGGCCTTGATGTAATAGGTATTGTCTTTGATGAAGTAAAAACGGCTGCCTTCCCGCAGATAGTAGATTTCATAATAATCATGAAAATGCTGCTTGGACATGGTGTAGGAATTCTCGCGCCGGGCGAAATTCGTGTCCAGTCCGATCAGATGAAGCGCCGCATACGTACGCGGGTCGCGTGACCCCAGTGAATTTTTGCATGGATCCATATTATCTCTGTATTTTTCTCCAAAAAAACCGGCAATCCTGATGATTGCCGGAAAGGGTTTAATAAGAAACGGGGATTCTTATTAAAACGAGGTGAGCAACTCCGCCGATATGGCGGAACTGGCTTCAGTATAGCACCCTTGTGTCCGGCTGTCAAGCCTGTTTGCTGCGTCCGGCGCGGCTGTTATGGACGCGCTGGACAGGTGCGGCCGCGCCTCGGCTGCTGCGTTCGGCGCGTGCCTGCTGTGTCCGGGCGCGCCCGATCAGAACTTCTCCAGGAACGCGCAGTACGCGCGGTAGGTCTCATAAACGTCCGCTTTGGACACGACCTCGGCCGGCGCGTGCATGCTGTGCACCGGTACGCCGACGTCGATAACGTCCATCGCGTAATTCGCGAGGATATAGGCGATCGTGCCGCCGCCGCCCTGATCCACACGTCCGAGCTCGCCCATCTGGAACGCGATCTTTTCCTCGTCGAAAAGACGGCGCAGGCTGGCGATATATTCGGCTGTCGCGTCATTGGATCCGGATTTGCCGCGGGACCCTGTATATTTATTGAGGACCGGTCCGTACCCGAAATAAGGCGTGTTGTTCTTCTCCGTCACTTCCGGATAATTCGGATCGAATCCTACGGAAACGTCCGAGGAAAGCATGTGTGAATTAGCCAGCGCGTGGCGCAGCTTGCGCTCGCAGTATCCGCCCGCCAGGGACATAACGTCCGCGATCATATTGTTGAAATACTGGGAATGCATGCCGGTCGCGCCAACGCTGCCGATCTCTTCCTTATCGGTCAGGACGGTAACGGCGGTCGTCTCCGGATCCGGAACGTCCAGAAGCGCCGCGAGGGACGGATACGCGCAGACGCGGTCGTCATGGCCGTATCCGAGAATCATGCTGCGGTCCAGGCCGTAATCGCGCGCCTCGCCCGCGGGAACGATCTCAAACTCGGCAGACTGGAAATCATCCTCGGTCATGCCGTATTTCTCCGCCAGAAGCGCCAGAATCTGCTTCTTGACGGGCTCTTTGTCTTCATTTGCGGCCGGGATGCTGCCGACGGTAAGGTTCAGTCCCTCTCCGGTGATGACTTCGGCAGCAGATTTCTGCATCTGATCCTTGGCCAGATGGATCAGCAGATCGCTGATGCCGATGACCGGATCCGACGGATCCTCTCCGACCACGACATTGACCACGGAGCCGTCCTTCTTCGCCACAACGCCGTGGATGGCCATCGGACGCGCGACCCACTGGTACTTCTTGATGCCGCCGTAATAATGCGTTTTGAACATCGCGAAACCGCTGTCCTCATAGAGCGGATTGATCTTGAGATCGAGACGCGGAGAATCGATATGCGCGCCGAGGATATTCATGCCCTGCTCGATCGGCTTGCGGCCGACACGCAGGAGCACGAGCATTTTGCCGCGGTTATTGCCGTAGACCTTGTCGCCTGCCTGAAGCTTGTCCCCGCTTGCCAGCACTTCGTCCAGATTACGGTAGCCGGCGGCCTCGGCGATCTCAACCATCGCGGTCACGCATTCCCGTTCCGTCTTGCAGCGGGAAAGGAACTTCCTGTATTCTTCGGTGAAGCGGAACATTTCCTGCTTCTGTTCGTCCGTATACGTGGACCACAAAGTCTTGTCTCTCATTACTGTGACCTCCTGTTTCTTCGTAACTGCAGTTAACTGCACTTTTGTCAGTATATCGCAGCGGCAAAGAATATGCAAGTCATTTCTTGCTCTTGCGCGCCGTGCGCGTTGCGTGTATAATCGAAGCTGTCCGGTACTTCCGGACGTCTATCACCGGGAAAGGAAGGGATCCCCATGTCTATTCGTGAAATTAACGTATCCGCGGTTCTGGACGCGGTCGCAAAGCTGTGCATCCGCGCCAATACGATCGTTGATCCGGCCGTCTACGAAGCGATCCGTAAGGCACAGACGACCGAAGCGTCACCGGTTGGCCGCAATATCCTCGGCCAGCTTGTGGAGAACGCGGACATCGCGCGTGCTGCCGGTACGCCGATCTGTCAGGATACAGGCCTTGCCGTCGTCTTTGTGACGATCGGGCAGGAAGTACACTTTATCGGAGGATCCCTGGAAGAAGCGATCCACGCGGGCGTCGCGGACGGCTACACCGCAGGCTATCTGCGCAAATCCGTCGTCGCCGATCCGCTGCGGCGGACCAATACCGGCAACAATACGCCGGCCATCATTCATTATCATGTGGTTCCCGGGGACAGTTTTGAGATCACGGTCGCGCCGAAAGGCATCGGCAGTGAAAACATGAGCCGACTGTATATGCTGAAGCCTTCTCAGGGCGCCGACGGCATCCGCGAAGCGGTCCTGACGACAGTGCGGGAAACCGGCGCAAGCGCATGTCCGCCGCTTGTCATCGGCGTCGGGGTTGGAGGCAGTTTTGAAAAATGCGCCGAGCTCGCGAAAGAAGCGCTGCTGCGGCCGGTCGGCCGGCATTCAGAGGATCCGTTCTGGGCAGATTTTGAGAAGGATCTGCTCGATCGGGTGAACGGTCTCGGTATCGGACCGCAAGGGCTTGGCGGCACGACGACCGCGCTGTGGCTTGCGGTCGAGCCCTACGCGACTCATATCGGCGGGCTGCCGGTCGCGGTCTGCCTGAACTGTCACGTCGCGCGCCATGAGAGCGCGGTTCTGTAAAGGCCGCGGGGAGGGAAAGAAATGAATGCGATAAAGAATACATCTTGCAGCGGCGCTGCCGCGGACGCGAATTATGGCGGATCTGCCACGGACGTGAATTGCAGCGGCGCTGCCGCCGGCGCGAATTATGGCGGATCTGCCACGGACGTGAATTGCAGCGGCGCAGCTGCCGGCGCGAATCCGGCGAAGGCCGCGGACGCCACGGTGCGCAGACTGACCGCGCCGTTCAGCCGGGACGTAATCCGTTCGCTGCACGCGGGCGATACCGTGCTGATCTCCGGGACGGTCTATACCGCCCGAGACGCCGCCCACAAACGGCTTTGCGAAGCGCTTGCCGCAGGGCAGCCGCTGCCTTTTGACATTCGGGACGCCGTCATCTATTACGTCGGCCCGACGCCTCCGCGGCCCGGGCAGGTGCTTGGCGCGGCCGGTCCGACGACGAGCGGACGGATGGACGCCTATGCGCCGACCCTGATGGACGCCGGACTTGCCGCGATGATCGGCAAAGGCGACCGTTCGGAGGCCGTCATCACGTCCATGCAAAAAAATACCGCGGTTTATTTCGCGGCGACGGGCGGAGCCGGGGCTCTGCTTTCCAAATGCATTATCGCGAGTGAAACCGTCTGCTATGAGGACCTCGGAACGGAAGCCGTCAGACGGCTGACCGTGAAGGATTTCCCCGCGACGGTCGTTATCGACTGCGAAGGGACGGATCTCTACAGAACCGCGCCTCAGCAGTACAGAACAGTTCAGGAGGAAACGGTAAAATGAGAAACGCAGTGATCATCAGTCAGACCGACAACGTGGCTGTCGCGGTAGAACCCGTTTCCGCGGGGGCTCTCCTCACCTGGATCACGCCTGATCAGACGGAGCATTCCGTAACAGCTGTCACGGATATCCCCATTTATCACAAATTCGCTGTGCGCGACATCGCGAAGGGCGAGAAAATCGTCAAATACGGCGAGCATATCGGGGAAGCCGGTGCGGACATCCGCGCGGGCGAGCACGTGCACATCCACAACGTTGTCAGCGTCCGCGAAAAGCTTGTCTAAAGCGGCGCGTCGGTTTTTTCCCTGACCGGCGGGCTCTGCCGGAATCCAATATAACGGAGGCTCATATGACTTTTTCAGGATACAGAAGGCCGGACGGCCGCGTCGGCGTCCGCAATCATGTGCTGGTGCTGCCGGCGAGCGTCTGCGCAAGCGACGTTACCGATAAAATCGCCCGGCGCGTAGAAGGCGCCGTCAGCTTTCACAATCAGGTCGGCTGCTCCCAGGTGCCTGCGGATGAGGTCTGGACCATGGACGTCCTCTCCGGATACGCCGCGAACCCCAATGTTTACGGGACCGTCGTCGTTTCGCTCGGCTGTGAAAACTGCCAGATGGACCGCGTCGTTGCCGCGATCCGCGAGAAGACCAACAAGCCGCTCCGCCAGGTCATCATCCAGGAGGTCGGCGGCACGCTGAAGGCCGAAGCGCTCGGCGTTCAGTACGCGGAGGAGCTCGCGCAGGAAGCCGCACAGCAGGAGCGCGAGGAATTCCCCCTCTCCGAGCTGATCCTTGGGACGGAGTGCGGCGGTTCCGATCCGACAAGCGGCCTGGCCGCGAATCCGCTGATCGGCGAGATCTGCGACCGGCTGGTCGACGCGGACGCCACGGCGATCCTGAGCGAGACGACGGAATTCATCGGCGCGGAGCACATCCTAGCACGGCGCGCCATTAACAAAGAGGTTCGGGACAGAATTCTGTTCATTATTCAGCGTTACGAGGAATCGCTCGCGCGCGTCGGAGAGCTCGTACGCAACGGCAATCCCTCTCCCGGCAATATCGCGGGCGGGATCACGACCCTCGAGGAGAAATCCCTCGGCTGCATCCACAAGGGCGGCCATCGGGATATCCAGGCTGTCTATGATTACGCGAGGCCGGTCGACAAAAAGGGGCTCGTCATCATGGACACGCCGGGCAATGACCCCTCCTCCATCGCCGGAATGGTCGCCGGCGGCGCGCAGGTCATCATCTTCTCGAGCGGCCGCGGCACACCGACCGGACATCCGCTGGTACCTGTCATCAAGATCACCGGCAACCGCGAAACATGGCTGAAGATGCGGGACAATACGGATTTTGACGCGAGTCCCGTGATCTACGGACCGCAGAGCCTTGCGGAGATAACGGACGACCTGTTCGGTATCCTGATGGAGACCGTCAACGGCAAAAAGACCCGCGCCGAGGAGCTCGGGTTTGTCGAGACCGCGATCGCGCGTGTCAGCAATTACGCGTAAAGGAGATCAGCCATGGGAGCAATCGGAAGTCTACTGCAGGACACTTTCCTGCCAAATATGGCGCTTGTTGAGCAGCATTTTGACGATACGCATCTGGAGAAGGACGAGATTCCTTCTCTGATCGTGAGCGGTCTGGACGCGAATGCCGTATCGCAGCGGATTCAGCCGGGCATGCGGATCGCGATCACCGCCGGCAGCCGGGGCATTTCCAATATCGCCCTGATCCTGCGGGCGGTCGTGGATTATGTGAAGGCGAAAGGTGCTGTGCCTTTTATCGTGCCGGCTATGGGCAGCCATGGCGGAGCGACGGCGGAGGGACAGAAATCCGTAATCGCGGCGTTCGGAATTACCGAAGAAACGATGGGCTGTGAGATCTGCTCTTCGATGGAAACCGTCGTGTTGGGTCCGGCGGAAAACGGCAAGCCCGTCTATTGCGACCGTTACGCCTCGGAGGCCGACGGAATCCTCGT
>CACZPA010000141.1 GCA_902782895.1 uncultured Eubacteriales bacterium | reverse complement strand
ATGGAGGATATCTAAAATGTCTGTAAAAGTAGCCATTAACGGTTTCGGACGTATCGGCCGCCTTGCTTTCCGTCAGATGTTTGACGCAGAGGGTTATGAGGTCGTAGCTATCAACAATCTGACCAGCCCCAAGATGCTGGCGCATCTGCTGAAATATGACACCGCTCAGGGATCTTTCATCGGCAGAATCGGTGAGAATGTTCACACTGTAGAGTCCACTGAGGATTCCATCATTGTTGACGGTAAAGAGATCAAGATCTATGCCTGCAAGGATGCTAATGATTGCCCGTGGGGAGCACTGGATGTTGACGTTGTTTTGGAGTGCACCGGTTTCTATACCTCCAAAGAGAAGTCCATGGCGCACATCAACGCCGGGGCCAAGAAGGTTGTTATCTCCGCTCCTGCCGGCAATGACCTCAAGACCATCGTTTACAACGTAAACCATGAGATCCTGACCAAGGAAGACCAGATCATCTCCGCCGCTTCCTGCACCACCAACTGCCTTGCCCCTATGACCAAGGCTCTGAACGACTACGCTCCCATCCAGTCCGGTATCATGACGACCGTTCATGCTTACACCGGAGATCAGATGATCCTTGACGGACCGCAGCGCAAGGGCGACCTTCGCCGCAGCCGTGCAGGTGCTCAGAACATCGTTCCCAACTCCACCGGAGCTGCCAAGGCTATCGGCCTGGTTATCCCCGAGCTGAACGGCAAGCTGATCGGATCCGCACAGCGCGTTCCGGTAGCTACCGGTTCCACCACCATCCTGGTTGCTGTTGTTAAGGGCAAGGACATCACCAAGGAAAGCGTTAATGCCGCTATGAAGGCTGCTGCCAATGAGTCCTTCGGATACAACACCGACGAGATCGTTTCTTCCGACGTTATCGGAATGCGTTTCGGTTCTCTGTTCGATGCTACCCAGACCATGGTTGCCAAGATCGATGACGACACCTATCAGGTACAGGTAGTTTCCTGGTACGACAACGAGAATTCCTACACCTCTCAGATGGTCCGCACCATCAAGTACTTCGCAGAGATCTAATGCCAGAACTTACAAGGCGGCATCCTTCAGAGGATGCCGCTTTTTCCTTTTACACGGAGCTACCGTATACCGTGAAGGATTCCGGCGCGCTGGCCTACCGGGCGGAAGCGGGAAAGCCGCGTTTCACGGTGACGGGCGAGTATAACGATATCGCGAAAAATCACTGTGCGGCCGTATGTCTGACGAACCTGGCGGCGGCGCTCTCCGCCGTGACGGGCAGGCAGATTCTGGAAAACGGCTCGGCACAGGATACTTTTCGTGTCTTTCACAGCATGGTCGGCAACGGGCCTGTTGCCTCGATTTCCGGCGCCTGGAGCCGTTACGGGAAGGCGCGGGAGCTGTGGCTTCGGAGCCGCCCCGTCCGCAATTTTGAAGACGTGCAGCGGGCGATCGGCATGGGCCATCCCTGCGGATTGCTGCTGACGGACGGCGTCCTGCAGTGGCACTGGGTAACCGTGACCGGCTGGGCTGAAGGCGAGGGCCGCTACGCACTGCGTATCCACGACGGCTGGAATCAGCCGGATAACCGTTATTATGATCTGTCGTCCCGGCCGATGTGGATTGCCGGAAGAGAGTACTATCTGGGAGTGTATGAACATGAATGATGGAGAAAAGGTCCTGCTGATCGTGAATCCCGCGGCGGGGCAGCTGCACGCGAAGACCGGCCTGATGGATATCCTGTGCCGGATGAATAAGCTTGGCGCGGAAGTGACGGTCTATACAACGGGCGCCCGCGGAGACGCGCGCAAAAGGGCCGCGGACGGGGCTTTCTGCTATGACCGGATCATCTGCTGCGGCGGAGACGGGACGATGAATGAAACTGTCAACGGCATCATGGACGCGGCGGAGGCAGGGTTGGAAAAGCCTGTCAAGCTAGGCTATATCCCTGCGGGCTCGACCAATGATTTCGCGGCGGGACTCGGGCTGCCCAAGCATCTCGGCAAAGCAGCGGAGGCGGCAATGACCGGCACAGAGCATCTGCTCGACATCGGCAGCTTTAATAAGAAGAAATTCGTGTATGTCGCGTCGTTTGGGCTTTTTTCCGCGACGTCCTATCAGGTGGACCAGAACCTGAAGAACGTTTTCGGGCACATGGCGTACGTTTTCTCCGGCATGCAGGAGCTCGGCAACATCCGCGAATATTCCGCGAAAATCATCGCGGACGGCAAGGAGTATTCCGGCGATTATATCTACGGCAGTATCAGCAACGCGACATCGATCGGCGGTGTGCTCAAGATGGACCCCAAAAACGTGGATCTGGCGGACGGCAAGTTTGAGGTGATCCTGATCCATCCGCTCGACACGGCGGACGAGCTTGCGCGTGTCGCGTCCTCGGTCATCTCCCAGAAACCGGACCCGACCGTCATGGAGTATTTTCATGCGTCGGAGATCGAGATCGAGTTTGAGCAGAAGGTCAACTGGTCGCTCGACGGAGAAGAGGAGCGCGGCGGCAAAAAGGTACACATCCGCAATCTGAACAAGATGCTGCATTTCTATTCGTAAGGTTGGCCAGGCAGCTGCGGCGCAAGTCGGTGTGATCAGGCAGCTGCGGCGCAAGTTTACGCGGACGGTTGAGGCGATTGTCGGCGCGGCGGTCAGTGCGGCACATGGCGCAGCTCGCGGCAGCCCGCGGATTTCGCGAAAAATCTTTAAAAAACCTGTTGACAGAAGAGTTTTTCCTCTGTATAATATCTTTTGTTACATCAAGTAGGAGTTCACCGCTTCTCACCTTAGCATAGAGATATGACTCGGGTCTGACATTGGATGAAAGGGCAGATGCCCTTTATATGCGGCGGACTCTCATAGTCCGCATTTTTATTGTTTGCGGCAATCAAGCTGGAGGTGTCAGACATAAGCGAAGTTATCATGAACGAACAGATCCGCGACCATGAGGTCCGCGTGATCGACACAGACGGATCCCAGCTCGGGATTATGGACACGCGCGACGCGCTGCATCTTGCTCAGGAGAAGAATCTGGACCTGATCATGATCGCGCCTAACGGGAAGCCGCCTGTATGTAAGATCCTCGATTACGGCAAGTATCATTTCGAGCAGATTAAACGGGAGAAGGAAGCCAAGAAGAAGCAGAAAGTAATCGAGATCAAGGAAGTCCGTTTTTCTCCCAACATCGATGAGCACGACATGGAGACCAAGGCCAAGATGGCAAGCAAGTTCCTGACGGATGGGAATAAGGTCAAGGTGTCGGTCCGTTTCCGCGGGAGAGAACTGTCCCGTACCGAGATCGGCAAAACCGTGCTCGACAGCTTTGTAGCAAGTCTTTCCGAGGTCGCTTCCGTGGAGAAGCCCGCCAAGATGGAAGGACGCAGTATGGTAGTAGTTTTGATGCCTAAACGCTGAGACCTGACGGTCCGGAGTTTTGCATATAGATACTCCCGTAATGGGAGCTTCAGGAAAGAAAGAGTATAAGGAGGAAGTTTGCAATGCCTAAGATGAAGACAAAAAGGGCTGCCGCTAAGCGTTTTGACGTGACCGGTACCGGAAAATTAAAGAGATTCAAGGCGTATAAGAGCCATATCCTGACCAAGAAGACCACCAAGAGGAAACGCAATCTCAGAAAAGCAACCATGATGGATGCTACAAACCAGAAGGTAATGAAGAAAGTCCTTCCGTATCTGTAAGCGGTGGAGCGGTAAATCAATTTATTGAGGAGGAAGAGTTATGGCAAGAATCAAAGGAGCACTTGGTGCCCGCAAGAGACATAAAAAGACATTAAAGCTGGCAAGAGGATTTTTCGGAGCACGTTCCAAACAGTATCGCTCCGCTAAGACCGCCGTTATGCGCGCACAGCGTTTCGCGTATGTCGGACGCCGCCTGAAGAAGAGAGATTTCCGTTCTCTGTGGATCGCGCGTATCAACGCAGCGTGCCGCATGAACGATATTTCATACAGCCGTTTCATGTATGGACTGAAGCTGTCCGATGTTAAGCTGGACCGCAAGGTTCTGGCGGACATCGCTGTCAACGATCCCGCTGGTTTCACCGCGCTGGTAGCGACCGCTAAGGAGAAGCTTGGCTGAACGGCAGGGTATATGACCATGTGAAAATGAGGCAGACTGCCGGGATGACGGCGGCCTGCCTTTTTCGCTTTGAATGCGGCACGGGCGGTCGTGTCTGGTACGGGGCCGTATGTCGACGGTTTACCGGTTTCGGCGCGGGCTGCTACAGCCAGCGCGGGCGGCTACAGACGGCGAGGCACTGTTTCGCGAGAAAGGGGACGGGGAATGTACACAGAAGATTTTGTCGTTAGATACGGGGAGCTTTCCAGTGACGGATATGTGAAGCCGACCGCGATTCTGCAGTATCTGCAGGAGATCGCGACGGACCATTCCGGCAGCTGCGGCTACGGTGTCTATGAGCTGCAGGAGATGGGGATCGGCTGGGTGATCATGTGTTGGGATGTTAAGCTTGGCCGGCGGATTCGCTGGCGGGAGCGGCTGACCTGCCGGACATGGCCGTATGAATTCCGCAGTTACGTCGGCAAGCGGGCCTACGAAATCGTCGCGGAGGACGGGGAAGTCGTGGCGCAGGCGGATTCCTGGTGGGCCATGATGGATCTGAAGGAGATGAAAGCAACGCCGGTGACGGAAGAGATCGCGCGGGCTTTCGGCGAGGATCCGAAGCCGGAGCGTCTCCCGGTCATGAAGCGTCCGGGCGGCGAAGCGGACATGCAGGCGGCGCCGGTCGTTTTCAGT
>CACZPA010000140.1 GCA_902782895.1 uncultured Eubacteriales bacterium | reverse complement strand
TCTGCTCTATTTCAACAAGATCAATACGTTTGCCATGTGTTTGACTGATCAGAAGATCTGTTCCGTCGACAAGACCATCATAATGATATCGTTCGTGTTTGTTCTTCCAATCCTCGGTATAGCCCGTCTCATCAAGCATTCCAAGATGTTCGTGATAAACGGTTCGACCATCCACCTCATACTTGAAATCTGGATAAATATGCCAACCACCGATATATGTCCGAGGAGCACATTCAAAATGAACGTGGCGTTTATGCAGCATTTCGACAATGGCGGCCTCGCCTGTTGAACAAACATAGATGTTGTTGGTGTAATAAATATACTGGTCCGCATGCCGTCGACCGATGATGGCAAGTTTTGCCACCAGCCGTCGGGAGTAACCCGGCAGATGCTTCGTAACTCTGCGGATTCGCGATAAAGCTGAACGAATTTGTCTTTTCTTCTTTAATATTTCAATGAGATTCGCATTCGTTTTTAAGGAAAGATATCTGTCCTGGCGCCTGCGGTGAAGTGTCGTCTGTACGCTGTAATAGACACGCTGCCCGCGCCGCCGTACAGCAAGTGTCCCTCTTGGCAGAAAACGCAATTCGTACAGAAATCTTGCGTGCATCGTGACCAGATCCTCGATCTCGAGCGTCTCGATGACGACCTCCGGCTTCGGGACGAGCAGCTCGGCTATTTCAAGATAAGGCGAAGAAAAAGTATCATAAAGAACCATGCGCAATTCCTCCATTCTACATCGATATCTTTATTATCGTACGTAGTTTAAGAATGGCTGGTGAAATTGCGATTTTCCGGAAAAAGAATTTCTTGCTCTGTCAGAAAACTGTGCTATAATAGTTGTATTCATGGCATTTGCTGACACAATATAGCTGACAGGACGAAAATACATAAGGGGGAACATCTTATGAAAGTCGGAATCTGCATACAGTTTCGGAAAGATCTGAATATGGAGGACGAGTTCCGCAAAGCCGCGGCAGAGGGGTTTGACAATTGCCAGCTGTTGTCCTGGGACCCGGAGACATGGACCGATGAGAACGTTGATCTGATCCTGCGCTGCGAAGAGGAAAGCGGCGTGCGGATCAGCGGTTTCTGGTGCGGATGGGAAGGCCCGAAGGTCTGGAATTCCTATGAGGGACAGGAAACGCTTGGACTCGTGCCGCCCGCGTACCGCGAGATGCGTGTCCGCAACCTGTGCGACGGAGCGGATTTCGCGAAAAAACTCGGCGTTACGGACGTGATTACGCATATGGGGTTTATCCCGGAATATCCGAACGATCCGCGGTATAAGGGATTCTGCGATGCGGTCCGGACAGTCGCGGAGCATTGCGCGGCCAATGGGCAGTGGCTGCTGTTTGAGTCCGGACAGGAGACGCCGACGACAATGCTGCGCTGCTTTGAGGACGTCGGGTGCCCGAATCTCGGCGTCAATCTGGATACGGCGAACGTAATCCTGTACGGCCGGGCCAATCCGGTCGACTCGCTCGATGTGATCGGGGCATATGTCCGCAATCTGCATATGAAGGACGGACTGTATCCGGTGAATGGACACGATCTGGGCCGCGAGGTGCCGATCGGCCAGGGTAAGGTTGATTTTGTGAAGCTGATCGCGCGGCTGCGGGAGCTCGGCTACGACGGCCCGCTGACGATCGAACGGGAGATTACGGGGCCGCAGCAGACAGCGGATATCCGTGCGGCGAAAAAATATCTGGAGGCAATCTTAAATGCTTAAAGTTGCAGTAATAGGATGCGGTAATATCAGCGGGAGCCATATTTCCAACTGGCTGAAAATGGCGAACGTTACGCTCGTGGCGTTATGTGATCTGGAGAGGGACAGAGCCGAGAAGTGGCTCAGACAGGCCCCGAAGCTTCATATTTATACTGATTACGCGGAGATGATGGACCAGGAGAAGCCGGACATTCTGGACATCTGCCTGCCGACCTATCTGCATGTGCAGTACGCGGAAGACGCGATGCGCAGAGGGACGCATGTCCTGTGCGAAAAGCCGGTCGGCCTGACGGAGGATGAGGCTAAGAGTGTCTATCGGACTGCCCGCGAGACAGGCCGCTGCTTCATGGTCGCGCAGGTGCTTCGTTTCTGGAATGAGTACATTTATCTGAAGGACGCGATCGAGAGCGGACGATTCGGTGCGCTGCATTATGGCCGGATGTACCGGAACGGCGGATACCCCAAGACGAGCTGGCATGGCTGGATGATGAAAAACGAGCTGTCCCGCATGGTTCTGCTGGACCGTCATATCCATGATCTGGATTTTCTGGTCTATGTAATGGGCAAGCCGGATCATTATGACGTATTCCGCCGCGTAAAGGGAGTGGAAGATATCCTGAACGTCGTCTACCGGTACGGCGAGGCCTTTATCAATGCGGAATCCACCTGGTACCTGCAAGCCGGCGTGCCTTTTACCGCGGGGTATTTCTTCGCGTTTGACAAGGCTTCGCTCAGCTACGACGGCAAAAAGCTGACGGTCTATCCGGACGAAGGCGAGCCTTTCTGCCCGGTGGAGCATAACGACCCTTATGGCGAGGAGATCCGTTATTTCGCGGAATGTGTAGAGACGGGACGGCCGGTCACCATGGTAACGGAAGAAAGCCTGCTGAACGTCATGAACGTGGTCGACGCGATCGACAGTGAAGAAACCATTGGCTGAAGTCGGGCAGTAGTTGGCAGTAGTCAGGCGGCGGCCGCCTGCTTATCAGAAACCGTCGGCTGAACTGCCCACGCGAGTCTTGACTTTTTATACATTATAATTTATAATTTTCTCCATCGTATAGAAAGAGGCGGATCCGACCGCCGGAGAGGAGAAGAGAAATGCCCTACAGATACGATTTGGTGACCGGCAAGAATGGCTTCTGGGAGAATACGGACCCTGTCCGTCTTGCGGATCAGTATGGTTCGCCGTTGTATGTATACAATGAGCGGATTCTGCGGGAACGCTGCCGCGAGATGAGGGATCTCGTGGATTATCCGAATTTTCATGTCAATTATTCCGCAAAGGCGAACACGAATCTGTCTCTTCTGCGCATCATCCGCGAGGAAGGGCTTTATGTCGACGCGATGTCTCTCGGGGAGATCGCGATCGAAGAGGCCGCGGGATTTGACGCGAAGCATATTTTCTTCATCAGCAATAACGTCAGTCCGGAAGAGATGGCCGAAGTGATCCGCAAGGGGATCTATGTCGGTGTGGATTCGGTCTCTCAGCTGGAGATGTTCGGACAGCTCTGCCCTGGCGGGAAGGTCTGTGTCCGGCTCAATACAGGCGTCGGCGCAGGACATAACGCGAAGGTTGTGACCGGCGGGCATGAGACGAAATTCGGCATCGATCCGGAGCTGTATGATGAAATGCGGCGCGTGAGTGACAAATATGGACTGCATCTGACCGGCATCAACCAGCATATCGGGTCCGGCTTCCTTACTTCGGAGGAATTCCTGGAGGGGACCAGGCGGCTGCTGGAGGTCTGCATGGATTATCCGGAGCTCGAGACGATCGACCTGGGCGGAGGATTCGGCATTCCATACCACAAAGCGGATGGGCAGGATCGTCTGGATCTTGCGCCGCTGGGAGCTGAGCTGAGCAAGATGTTTAAGGAATTCGCCGCAGCGTATGGACGCGAGGTGGAGATTAAAATCGAGCCCGGCCGCTATATCGTTGCGGAATGCTGCGTGCTGCTTGGTACGGTCTATGATACGAAAACCGTCTATGAAAACCGTTTTGCGGGCACAGACCTTGGCTTCAATGTGCTGGTGCGGCCGGTTATGTATGACGCCTGGCATGATGTCGAGATCTATCGCCCGAACGGGGAGGATACCGGAAAGCGGCAGGTCGTCAGCGTTGTCGGAAACATCTGCGAGAGCGGTGACACGATCGCTCCGAAACGCGAGCTGCCGGAGATCCTTAAGGGTGATCTGATCGGTGTAATGGATGCCGGGGCTTACGGCTATTCGATGTCCTCTAATTACAACAGCCGGCTGCGTCCGGCCGAGGTACTGATTACAACAGAAGGAGAAGTGAAATTGATTCGCCGCAGAGACCGCCTGGAGGATCTGCTGGCCGGATTTGAAACATGCTGATACTGGAAATTCTGTGTATAATCGGCGGAATATTCTGCCTGGGGTATTATATAATACTGGTTATGACGGTCGGTTTCGGAATTGTTTTCTCCGGATTCTGGCCGATCTCCGCGGCGCTGCTTGCGGCTGGCGCTTTCTGCTGCCACAAAGTGCGCGCAGGCATGTGGAATCTGCCGATAGGCTGGCGGCGACAGATCTATATTGTCGTCGCGGTGGGAATCGTTGTTTTTGCGGCGCTCTTCCTGTGGGTCCGCATAACGGGCCGGCAGAAACCGTCCCCCGGCGCGAAGTATTGTATTGTTCTGGGCTGCAAGGTCAACCAGGATGGTCCGTCGCTGTCGCTCTATTACCGGATTCAGGCAGCTGAGGAGTATTTGCGTCAGTCGCCGGAGACGATCTGCATCGTATCGGGCGGCAAAGGCGGGGATGAACCGATGAGCGAGGCCGACTGTATCGCGGAGGAGCTGATCCGGCGTGGGATTCCGGAGGATCGCATTATACGGGAGACGGAGTCTTTTTCCACGAAAGAGAATATCGTCAACAGCCGGCAGCTGATGGACAGTTCCGATGCGGAAACCGTCATCATTTCCAGTGATTATCATATGCTGCGGGCGCTTCTGATCGCGCGTAAACAGGGGCTGACCAATGTACGCGGCTTCGGGGCATACGCAGGCCCCGCGATGGGGCTGAACTATTCGGTACGGGAAGTGCCGGCGTTGATCAAAGACTGGATCTGCGGGAATTTATGAGGAGGTATGCTATGAAGCTGATTTTGCCAAAACACTATGATCCGAAGCTGTCGGTCCGGGAGACGGAGCAGGCGATCAAATATATCAGGGATACTTTCCAGCGGGAGCTCGGGGAGCAGATGAATCTGGAGCGAATCTCCGCACCGCTTTTTGTCAGCAGGGGGTCCGGCCTGAACGACAACCTGAACGGTGTTGAGAGACCGGTTTCTTTTGATATTCCTTCTGTTCCGGGGGATGAGTATGAGGTTGTGCATTCGCTCGCGAAGTGGAAGAGAATGGCGCTTGGCCAGTACGGATTCCAGCCGGGAGAGGGCTTATATACCAATATGAACGCGATACGGCGGGATGAGGAGCTCGACAATCTGCACTCCTGTTATGTGGATCAGTGGGACTGGGAGATGGTGATCACCAAAGAGGAGCGGACCGAGGAGAAGCTTAAGGAAGTCGTGCGCAGACTCTTTAAGATCATGAAGCATATGGAGCATGAGGTCTGGTATAAATATCCGCAGGCCGTCAAGCATCTTCCGGATGAGATTACGTTTGTGACAAGCCAGGAGCTTCTGGATATGTATCCGGATATGACCCCTAAGGAGCGCGAGAACGCGATCACACAGCAGTACGGGTGTGTTTTCGTCATGAAGATCGGCGACAGGCTCTCCAACGGAAAGCCGCATGACGGGCGGGCTCCGGACTATGATGACTGGGAGCTGAACGGCGACATTCTTTTCTGGTATGATCTGCTTGGCTGCGCGCTGGAGATCTCCAGCATGGGTATTCGCGTGGATGAAAAATCGATGCGGGAACAGTTGGAGAAAGCCGGATGTCCGGAGCGGGCGGAGCTGCCTTTCCACAAGATGCTGCTGGAGGGCAGACTGCCGTACACGATCGGCGGCGGAATCGGTCAGTCCAGGCTTTGTATGCTGCTCCTGAACCGTGCCCATATCGGTGAGGTGCAGGCGGCGGTGTGGCCGGAAGAAATGCGCAGGCTCTGTCACGAGGATCGAATCGAGCTTCTGTAAGAATGGAGGATGACAGTATGTACGATATGCAGCAGGACCTTGACAGGATTGAGGCGGTGATCGCGAAGGGCCCGTACAAAGACAACTGGGAGTCGCTCTCTGCTTATACGGTGCCAGAATGGTACAAGCAGGCCAAATTCGGAATCTTTATCCATTGGGGCGTGTACAGCGTGCCTGCTTTCAGCAACGAATGGTACGCGCGCAACATGTATGAACAGGGTTCTAAAGAATATGAACATCATATCGAGAAATACGGCCCTCAGAAGGATTTCGGTTATAAGGATTTTATACCGATGTTTAAGGCGGAGCGCTTTGACCCGGAGGAGTGGGCCGCGCTCTTTAAGGAAGCCGGAGCCCGCTATGTTGTAGAGGTCGCGGAGCATCATGACGGTTTCCAGATGTATAAAAGCCGTGTTTCACACTGGAATGCCGCGGAAATGGGCCCCTGCCGCAATGTGATGGGGGATCTGGAATACGCCTGCCAGCGAGAGGGACTGGTATTCGGGACCTCAAGCCACCGCGCTGAGCACTGGTTCTTCATGGGCGGCGGCCGCCGGTTCGACAGCGATATCCATGAGCCACTGGAGCGCGGAGATTTCTACTGGCCGTCCTGGCCGCTTGAATCCGATCATCATGATCTGTTCGCCAAGCCGGTTCCGACAAAAGAGTATCTGGATGACTGGCTGGTCCGTACCTGTGAGATCATCGATACTTACCAGCCGAAGATTCTGTATTTTGACTGGTGGATTCAGGAAAGTGTCTTCAAACCGTATCTGCAGAAGCTTGCGGCCTATTATTATAACCGTGCCGCGGAGTGGGGACAGGGCGTTGTCATCAATTATAAGCACGATGCGTTCCTGTTCGGTACAGCGGTTCCGGATATCGAAAGAGGCCAGTTCGCGCAGATCCAGCCTTTCTACTGGCAGACGGATACGGCTGTCGCGAAGAATTCCTGGGGTTATACGGAAGGAAACGATTACAAGGATCCGCGCGATATCGTGCAGGATCTGGTCGATATCGTGAGTAAAAACGGCAATCTGCTGCTCAATATCGGTCCGAAGCCGGATGGGACGATTACGGATGAGGATGCCGCGGTTCTGCGCGGAATCGGACAATGGCTTGCTGTCAACGGCGAGGCGATTTACGGTGCCGGAATCTATCGGAAGCCCGGAGAGGGCCCGACCGCGACGCCGGAGGGGCAGTTCTCCGATGGGGTCAAGAAGAATTATACCAGTGAGGATTTCCGCTTTACGACCGCAAACGGCTGTCTGTACGCGATCGCATTGAAGGCGAGCGATGACGGTAAATACTGCATCCATACGCTGGACGAGCGAGATGCTTCCCGGATGGCTAATTTCCACGGAATTATCGAGGACGTATCCGTGCTGGGCTGTGCGGAAAAACCGGTCTGGCGCAGAGAAGAGGACGGTCTGTATCTGGAGACCTCTTTCCGTTCCGATTATCCGGTAACTTTCAAGATCTGTCTGCAGTAATCATATCTATTGCATTATTATCCGAAGCAAAGAGAGACAACCCGAAATCTTTCGGCATTCCGTCGAGGAGAGGGCTGTCTTTTTTTGTGCGGCTCGAGTATATTTTTTCATTCTTAGGATTGACAGCGGCCGAAGACAGGCATAAAATAGCTTTAGCATTAAAAGTACGTTATCAATTAAAGAGGTGGTCTTACTATGAGCTATAAGGAAACTGCGGACCAGGTTCTGGCGATGCTGCAGCATGCGGACGGGAATGATCCGTCCCATGGACATCTGACGATGAATAACTGGGAGTGGCCGACCGGTGTGGCGCTTTACGGGATCTATAAAACCTATCAGATGAGCGGGGATCAGACGATCCTGGAGTATCTGAAGGGCTGGTATGACGACATGCTCAGCCGGGAGGAAAAACCGCACCGCAACGTTAATACGGTTGCACCGGTGCTTACGCTGACATGTCTGTATGATGAAACAAAAGACGAGAAGTATCTGCCGGAGATCGAGAGTTGGATCGACTGGGTCATGAAGGAGATGCCGCGTACGGAATACGGCGGACTGCAGCATTGCACCGTCTGGAATAAGCATTATCAGCAGCTTTGGTGCGATACGCTTTTCATGGTCGGGCTTTTCCTGGCCAAGGCGGGAGTCGTTCTGAACAGACCGGAGCTCGTGGAAGAGGCGGAATATCAGTTCCTGATCCACATCCGTTATCTGCAGAACAAGGTGAACGGCCTGTTCTACCACGGATGGACGTTTGACCGCAGACATAATTACGCGAACGCGTTCTGGGCCCGCGGCAACGCATGGTTCACGGCCGCCGCGATCGAGCTGTATGATATTACCCGGCGGGAAGACGCCGCGATGCGGATGATTCAGTCAGCCTGGAAGGATCAGGTGCTGGCGCTTTGGAAATATCAGCGCGTAAATGGTCTGTACAGTACGTTGATCGACGTGGAGGAGTCTTATTGCGAGACGAGTGCGACTGCCGCGATCGCTTACGGCGTGCTCAAGGGAATCCGGCTTGGCTGGCTGCCTACGGAGCTGTATCAGGCCATGGGCAAGCTCAGCGCGGACGCGGTACTGGATCAGATTGATGAAAACGGCGCTGTACAGGGCGTTTCCGGCGGTACCGGCATGGGTCATGATCTGCAGCATTATAAAGATATTATCGTAACGCCGACAGCTTACGGACAGGGATTGACGTTCCTGCTGCTGACGGAGCTGATGATTCAGGAAGGGTGAGCCCGGAAGAGTAAGCCTGGAAGAGTAAGCCGGGAAAGGTGATTCCGGAAAGCAAATTCATTCGGAAAAGGTGATTCAGACGGCGGATGAGCTGCCGTTAACAGGCCATGCAGAGGATCTGCCGCGGCTATTATAAAAAGGAGGGTCACACGATGTTCGAGTATCAGGACAAGATTACAGGGTATACAATCCGTCAGTATACGGACGGCCCGGAGCGCAATGCGAAACTGTATTTTACCTGTGAAAACTTCTCTGTGGATGACAGGTATTTCTTCTTCACGAAGACGGAACTTCCGGGCAACACAAATGGAGGCTGCTACAGGGCGGATGTAGAGACGGGCGAGCTTACCCGGATCGCGGATTCCAGATTCCGCGGATTTGCCACGGACAGAGAGAAAAATGTCGGTTATGTCTGCAAGGATGGGACGGAGGTCTATGCGGTTGATCTTGCGACCGGAGAGATGCATAAGGTCGGCGATCTTCCGAAGGGCTGTGATATTACGGGACACCTGACGGCCGCGAATACCGGACGGATTGCCTGCGGAGCACATCTGGCCAACAAGCTGTATGCGCTGGTTATCCTGGATCCCGGCAAAGAAGCGGAAGTCGTATATCTGACCGATCAGCATCTGGGCCATGTACAAATCTGTCCCACGGATGAGGATCTGATCTTCTATATTCACGAGACCGGCGGAGACGCGTTCCAGCGCACCTGGATGTATGATGTGAAAGAGCGTTACGCGCGTCCGTATTATGTAGAGCATCCCCATGAGTGGATCACGCATGAGGTGTGGAGCGCAGATGGCTCCGAAATGGCCATCATGAAGCTGGATCCTCCCGGATTTGCGGACGGATCCAAGGGAGAGGTTCATACCGGCAATATCATTATCGGCGATAAGGACGGCCGTCATTTCGACGTTGCCGCGACCGGTGTACAGTGTCTGCACCCCGCGTTCAGCAGAGACCGCAAATGGCTGTGTGCGGACGTGATCAGTTACCTGGGCACGGATATTCAGGAAGGCGTGATGCTCTTTGAGCGCGCGACGGGTAAAGGCAAAATGATCGTTACGACCCATACAAACGGCGGAAGCGCAGATCATCAGCATCCTTCCTTCAACAGAAAGGGCGATATGATTCTGTTCTCCAATCCGGATGAGAAAGGCATCGCGCAGGTCAGCACGATCGATCTGAAGCAGGTTCTGAAAGACTGGTAAAAAGCATAGAAATAATAGGCCGGCATCGACCGCGGGAACATATCGGATTGATCTGTTTAGATCTTCACACGGCCGGTGCCGGTTTTTTGATGCGGTATTATAACTGCAAGGTCATATTTGCGGTATTACAGGATGTAATTCGGAGCGTCCTTCACCGAGAGATAGAGCTGTCTGACCTTTTCAAGCTCTTCCGCCGTACCTTTGCACAACAGACGGACTACGCCTTCGTATCCGGCAACGCCGCCTGAAGCGATCAGGACCGGTCGGATGCCGCACAGATCTTCGATCGCGTCAAGCTCGGTATAGGGAGTGCCAACGGTCGGATAGAGGTGCGGGCCGGCAACACCGGGGTCATTGACCAGCTGAGCCAGCTCATAGATGGGCCGGTCTACACGTTTTTCCAGGCCGACCGGGTGGATCAGTGTGGTACGGCGGCCGACAGCGGCGGCCTGACACGGTGCGATCGTTCCGGTCTGCGGATTACCGATCAGAATACCAGCGGTCCGGCTTTCCAGATGTACGGCATTTGCTCCCTTAAAAATGATATCCTGTGATCCGAGAGAGGAGGCGATGTCGTAGATCGTCTTGCCTTCCTGCCACTGCCCGCGGACAAGCACGATATCTTCGGCTCTGGCCGGAATGGGAGGAACGGTGGAATTAACCTCTGCAGGACGCACGATTCCTCTGTAGAAGCCGCGTTTCTGGAAGAGAACGCCCTGTTTGGACAGAATCTCCGCGGCGATTTCCGCGTTGGTGGTTCCGCTGATAATAACGACAACGTGATTCTTCAGAGCCTCCTGAACGTCCGCACGGCTGAGCAGACCCTTGGCGATCAGCTGCTTGCCGGCAGCGGGAGTGAGCTCCAGCTGGATTCCTTGTGTCATGGTAGGTCCTCCTTATAAGACAGTTATTTGTGGATAAGATTTATAAATTTCGTAAAAAATGCTGTTCAATCCCGTAAAATATGGTAAAATAGTAGCAACACGGATGGGTAAGTGTATACAATTAAAGGGGGAATTAATATGTCAGCATTCTGGAGTACAGTTGTAACAGGCATTACGAATTACGGCGGAAAGATCCTGCTTGCCATTATTGTCTATCTTGTTGGCGGATTTGTTATCAAAAAAGCCATCAAGCTGCTTGGCAAGGTTAAAGGCCTCGACAAACTGGAGCCGACCGCGAGAACATTCCTGATGAATGCGCTCAAGGCTGTTCTGTATGTGGTTCTGGTTATTGCGATTATCGGCATTCTGGGCATCCCGATGGCTTCCGTAATCGCGGTGCTTGCGTCTGCAGGTCTTGCGATCGGCATGGCGCTGCAGGGATCTCTTGCCAATTTCGCCGGCGGAATCATGCTGCTGATCTTCAAGCCATTCAAGGTCGGAGATTTTGTAGAAGCCGGTGGAACAACCGGTACCGTCAAGGAACTTACACTGTTTTATACGGTTTTCACAACGCTGGATAACCGCCGCGTAATGGTTCCGAACGGCACTTTGATGAATTCCAATGTCACCAATTATTCTTCGGAAGGCAAACGTCGTGTCGATCTGACCTTTGCCTGCGCGAAGAGTGAAGCTCCGGCCAAGATCCAGGATATGATTCTTGAGGTCGTCAATGCCAACGAAAAGGTCCTGAAGGGTGCAGAAGCGCCTGCGGAGCCGTTTGCACGTCTTTCCGGCGGAACCAATGAGGCCATGCAGTTCACGGTACGCGCATGGTGCCTTAACGCGGACTATTGGGATGTATATTTTGATCTGACCCAGGCGATCACCGAGAAATTCGGCGCGCAGGGCGTACAGGCACCGGCAGTCCGTGTTATTTCCGAACAGAAATAAGCAAAACGTGTTTGCGGATCCTTCCGCTTAACGAACCCGAATTCAACTGGGATCCGGACAGAGCATGTCAGATACATGCCTGTCCGGATTTCTTTATAAATAAGTAGAGAGAAACTGTACCGCCGGGCGGATTTACAGATGCTTACCGACCTCGCGGAGGATGTCCTGGCTTGGCCCGGGGATGCGTCCGAGCGCGTCCGGCCCGACATTCAGAAGGTAGTTAATGCCGCGTTCATTCAGATGCTGCTTAAGCTCAAGAACCTTGTCAACGCTCTTCCAATTCTGATCGAATGCTTTATAGCCCCATGTATCGTTAAGCGTTGCCGGCGTTTCGACAAGCTCGTCGCCGAAATACGTATCCGCGATCTGATTATCTCCGAGCGAGCGGTAATCGCAGACACCGTTGCCAATGCGGGAATTGATCAGGCAGTCGGGCTGATAGCGCTTAACCATGTCATACAGCTCCTGGCTCTGCGCCTTGGTAATTACGTTGGGTGTATCAAACCAGATCAGCAGCAGATCACCGTATTGCGTCAGAATCTCCTGAACCTGCGGCTTGATCTTGTTCTCAAAGCATTCCGAATAGTCCTTATGATCATTATCCGGGAAATCCCAGTCATTGGTCCACAATCTGTTGACACCGTTTACCGTATGGGGATGTGTATATCCGCCGCCGTTGCGCTGCTCCCAGTCGAGCTCCTGTGAGTAGTAGAGCCCGAGCTTGATGCCCTTCTTCGCACAGGCGTTGGCTATCTCGTAGATTACGTCACGGCCAAAAGGACTTGCCTTGACGATCGTATAATCGCTGGCCTTGGAATCAAACATCGCGAAACCCTCGTGATGCTTGGAAGTAATAACGATATACTTCATCCCGGAGTCCTTGGCAAGCTGTACCCAGTCATCCGCGTTGAAAAGAATCGGATTGAAGATCTTGGCCAGGGGCCGGTACTCGGAAAGCGGAATCTGCAGATCGTGCAGGATCCATTCGCCAAGACGGTTGGTGCGGACCCCTTTCCACTCGCCGGCCGGGAGACAATAAAGTCCCCAGTGGATCATCATGCCGTATTGCGCCTGTTTGAACCATTCCTTGTTGGACATTATGGACACGCTCCTTTTCGCTGTCATTTCATCTTGCTCTTATATTACTCAATCCGGAACGGAAAGTCAATACCCTAAAGCATGAACTTTTATGAATTTATTTTTTAAAAAGTACTTGACAGGCGCGAAAAAGGGAGTATAATACAGCTAAAGTTCTTAAAAGTTCATGTCAGGAGAGGACTGATTCAGATGAAAAGCTTCAGTGATAAGATCAAAGACGCGAGGGCGTCACTGGGACTTTCCCAGACGGAGATAGCGCAGGCAACCGGTGTTTCGGTGCGTTCGATCGCGGCGTATGAGAATGGAGAGAAGACCCCAAGGCAGGGTACAATGCTTAAGCTTGCCAAGGCGCTGCAGGTTTCGGTAACATTTCTGACAGATGATAGCTGCGAGGATCCTATGGCTGATATAGATAAGGATGGATATATCGCGGAGGCAAGGGAGCACTATGGGGCGTCCGGAGCCCGGGATATGCAGCAGCTGATGCAGGATAATGCAGCGTTTTTTGCCGGAGGCAGTGTGTCGCAAGAGGAGAAGGACATGCTTTTCGAATCACTGACCAAGGCGTATTTTGCCTGCCGGGAGGCGGCTAAGGAGAAGTTCGGGAGGAAGGAATCGTGACCTACGCGCAGATTTGCGAATCCGTTGCGCGCCTCCGGAGACAGTACGGAGATTCGGATCCGGCGAGGCTGTGCCGGGAGATGGGGATCCAGCTGCTGTACCAGCCGCTGGGAAGCCATCCGGGCGCGATCAAGGGATATTTTATTGTTTGTAAGCGGATCAAGGCTATTACGGTCAATATGGATCTGCCGCCGGTCATGCAGCGGATCATAACAGCGCATGAGCTCGGTCACGCGGTATACCATAAGGGCCGTCATGCACAGGCTTTTCATGACGTTGTTCTGTTTGATCAAACATCGGAACTGGAGAAGGAAGCCAATCTTTTTGCTGCGGAGCTTTTGCTGACCGATGAGGAGGTGGTCGGGGTGCTCAACCAGGATATGACGTTCTATTCGGCAGCCTCGCAGCTGCAGGTGCCGATGGAGCTTCTGGATTTCAAGTTCCGGATTATGAAGTGGAAGGGATACAAGCTGACCGAGCCGCCGGAGGCTGTCAGCAGCACGTTTTTGAAGAATATGGGGGTTCCGCGGAATGAATACGGGGAGGACGGATTCGCCTAAAGTATATGTTGCGGTAGAGGCTACTTTTACATCGGATGGGACCATGATGCCGCAGGAGATTACATGGGAGGACGGCCGGCGCTACCGGATCGACAGGATTACGGCAATGCGGCAGGTCGCAGCCCGGACGGGCGGTGTCGGGGATCGCTATACGATCTGGATCGGCCGGCAGCAGAGCTATCTTTTCTTTGAAAGAAGCAGCGCGCTTGTCGGCAACAATATCGGCAGATGGTTCGTGGAGCGGAGAGGATAATACAGAAGGGGGGATGGAGATGGCGGATCCGGTATATATCGCAATCGACCTGAAGTCTTTTTATGCTTCGGTGGAGTGCATGGACCGCGGACTCGATCCTCTGCATACGAATCTTGTGGTCGCGGATGAGTCCAGAACGGACAAAACAATCTGTCTAGCTGTTTCGCCGGCTCTCAAAGCGATCGGAGTACCGGCCAGGCCAAGACTCTTTGAAGTAAAGGAGGTCATCCGGGAGCAGAATTACCGACGTAAGCGCAGAGCTCCCGGCCAGATCCTGACAGGAGAGTCCGTTGACGATCGGGAGCTTAAGGCGTCTCCGCAGCTTGCGATCGGTTATATTACAGCGGTACCGCGCATGAAGCGGTATATGGAATACAGTGCCAGAATCTATCAGCTTTATCTGAAATACATCGCTCCGGGAGATATTCATGTCTATTCGATCGATGAGGTTTTTATTGACGCGACGCCTTATGTGAAGATGTACGGCATGTCTGCGCATGAGCTTGCGATGATGCTGGTCCGGGAGGTGCTGCATGCTTCCGGGGTAACGGCAACTGCCGGTATCGGGACGAATCTGTATCTGTGCAAGATCGCAATGGATATTGTGGCAAAGAAGATGCCTGCAGATAAGGACGGAGTGCGGGTAGCGGAACTGGATGAGATGTCATACCGCAGGCAGCTATGGTCACACCGGCCGCTGACGGATTTCTGGCGGATCGGCAGCGGCTACGCAAGGAAACTGGAAGGGCATGGTCTGTTTACAATGGGAGATATTGCCCGAATGTCTTTACGGAACGAAGATCTCCTGTATCAGATGTTTGGCATTAACGCGGAGCTGCTGATCGATCACGCGTGGGGTTGGGAACCCTGTACTATGGCGGAGATCAAATCCTATGTACCATCTGCGAACAGTGTCAGCTCAGGACAGGTGCTGGCGGAGCCGTATGACGCGGAGAGGGCAAAACTGGTTATCCGGGAGATGACGGATTTTCTTACGATAGATCTTGTGGAGAAAGGTCTGCTGACCCGGCAGATTGTTCTTACAATTGGATATGATGTCCGGAATCTGATGGATGAAGCGATTCTGAAGCAATACAGCGGGGCTGTGCGAGCGGATCATTACGGGCGGCTTATACCGCGGCATGCGCACGGTTCGGTAAATCTGGGACGGTACACGGCATCCACCGGGCAGATTCTGAAGGCGGTTTCTGAATTGTATGACAGAATTATCGATACCCGGCTGTGGATCCGCAGATTGAATGTGACAGCGGCTGATGTGATCCGGGAGGAAGCTGCCGGCAGTACAGAGGCTGTTACACAGCAGCTGGATCTGTTTACGGATTATGAGATGGAGAGAGCCGGACAGGAACAGATAAGGAAGAAGCAGGAGCGAGAGAAGAAAGGCCAGAAGGCAATCCTGTCTATTCGAAGGAAATACGGTAAGAACGCGATCCTTCGGGGGACGGATTACCGGGAAGGCGCGACACAGAAGGACAGGAATGATCAGGTAGGAGGACATAAAGGATGAGCGTTGACAGCTATGAAGATATTATTCATCTGCCGCATCCGGTGTCCCGAAAGCATAAACCGATGTCCCTGCATGACCGAGCGGCACAGTTCGCGCCGTTTGCGGCGTTGACCGGCTATGAGGATATGGTGGAGGAGACGGCAAGACAGACGGATCCCTGTAAAGATTTGGAAGAAGACGCGAGGGAGCTGCTGGACGCGAGGTTCGCGCTGCTGTGCATGGATGGGGAACTGCATCCGCAGATCCGGGTAACCTATTTTAACGCAGATAAGCTAAAGGATGGCGGAGCGTATCTGACAGTCAGCGGGATACTGCAGTCAGCAGACACAGAAAAAAGACTGATCCGGATGCAGGATGGCAGCAGGATCAGTCTTGAGGATATCATAGATATTGACAGTCCGTTGTTTTTACAGACGGAATGGCAGGACAATTAAAGAACGGACAGGGACGGCAGGATTACAATGTAACGGTCAGGCCGTCATAGGCGACGTGGAAACCGGACGCTTCGCAGATAGCAACGGTTTCCTCATGGAATTTATGCAGCGTTCTGGCAAGATGTGATATGTACACAGTCGTGTGGTCATCTATGATGCCTACAGTCCGGAAGGATGGCAGCATGAGGCGGATCATAGGGATGCTGTTATGTTCTCCCAGACGGAAATCGCCCACATAATCACCACAGGTCCCGTCCAGTACCAGCATGTCCAGATGGGCGTTGCGGAGGGCGTTGAATGTACTGTTTATGACCCAGGCCCCATCAAGCGCATAATACAGCTTTTTGCCGTTCGCTTCGATCAGCAGATGCTGCGGATAGGATTCCTGATCATGATTAGCAGGCAGACCCGTAAGCGTCAGAGCATTGCTTATCCGATATGTTTCATGAAGATGCATGCGGTGCAGCTCAACGCCGGGAATTTCAGGGAACACAGCATCTTCTCTGAGCCATACACGCAGCGGCGGTCTGTCTCCGGCAGCAAGTGCCTGTATGCTGGCCGGCTGATAGTGATCCTTATGCAGATGCGTAAAGAAAAGATCTGTAATATCAGCAGGATTCATTCCGGCGATTTGAAGACTGTTTATAACATGAGGACCGGCGTCGATCAGGTAGCGGCGGTCCAACAGCGCGGCAGATGCGCGGCGAGTGTTCGGGTTGAACTGCTCCGGGAAGTCCTCCAGGATTGTAGCGGAATAGTCTGCGGCACCGGTACCCAGAAATTGTATGACCATACTTCACACCTTCGCTTTAGATTATTGAATAGATTGTACTGCGGATACTATATATATTTTACGACAGGGCGGGATTACTTTCAATGCAGGCAGACAGGACTAATTGTAAACAAATTGTAAAAATTAGCACTCACCCCTTGCGGCTGCTAATAATTGTGATATAATAGGATCAGATCGAAGGAAAGAGAGAAACTCCTGAGATCCCAACAAAAACAATTTATCAAATGGAGGAATGACATATGTTACCGAGCATTTTTGGAGAGAATTTTCTGGACGATTGGTTTGATTTCCCGAACACCAAGGATTTCTTTACACATAATCCTGTTTATGGCAAGCATGTAAAGAATCTGATGAGAACCGATGTCAGAGAGACCGAGAATACCTATGAGCTGGATATCGATCTTCCGGGATACAAGAAGGAACAGATCGAAGCTGTCGTAGAGAATGGATATCTGACCATCTCCGCCAACAAGGGCATTGATAAGAATGAAGAGGACAACAAAGGAAACTTCATCCGCAGAGAGCGTTATACCGGATCCTGCAGCAGAAGCTTCTATGTTGGAGACGCCGTTACAGAGAAAGATATCTCTGCAAGATTTGAAGACGGCATTCTGAAGCTCTCCATTCCTAAGAAGCCGGAGAAACCGGTCGAGACCCGCAGGATGATCGAGATCCAGTAATCCAACAGAATTGAGCTCCATTCATTCCGCAGGACTGATGGAGACGCAATTCGATTTGACCGTGATACAAGGCCCGCAGCCGGATAGAACGGTTCTGGCAGGCCCCGGATACAGAGACTCCGGGGCCTGTTTTAGTCAGAGCTTTGCGATATGGATGAGCTGCTCAAAGGAACTAAAATGGATCGACGATAAAGCCATGACAAGTCTTCGATGAATCCCAAAGGCAAAATATATTCAAAATAACATAATTAAACACAATTAATCCATAAAAAATGAAAGAAAAGTATTGCAATTATTCAAAAACGGTGTATACTGATAGGGTGTTATTTTACAGAAAGGGAGTGGAGATTTATGGCATATGTAGACGATATTTATGACATCGTGGTAAAACGCAACCCCGGTGAGAAGAACTTCCATCAGGCAGTACGTGAGGTTCTGACAACACTGCGTCCTGCAGTAGAGGCTAATCCTGCGTATCAGAAGGCCGGACTGCTGGAGAGAATGGTGGAGCCGGACAGAGCAGTTATTTTCCGTGTACCGTGGGTTGACGACGCGGGCAATGTGCAGGTCAACCGTGGTTTCCGCGTACAGTTCAACAACGCGATCGGACCGTACAAGGGCGGCCTTCGTCTGCATCCGACCGTAAGTCTTGACGTTATCAAGTTCCTTGGCTTTGAGCAGGTTTTCAAGAATTCCCTGACCGGACTGCCGATCGGCGGCGGCAAGGGCGGATCTGATTTTGACCCCAAGGGCAAATCCGACAGAGAAGTAATGGCATTCTGCCAGAGCTTTATGACAGAGCTCTACAAATATATCGGACCGGACGTTGATGTTCCCGCGGGAGATATCGGCGTAGGCGCCAGAGAGATCGGTTTCCTGTATGGACAGTACAAGAGACTGACCGGACGTTATGAAGGCGTTCTGACCGGCAAGGGCCTCACTTACGGCGGATCGCTTGCCCGTACCGAGGCTACCGGATATGGACTTGTATATCTGACCTCCGAGCTGCTCAAGGATCACGGCAAGAGCATGGAAGGACAGAGAGTCTGCATTTCCGGTTCCGGAAACGTTGCGATTTTCGCGGCGCAGAAGGCGCAGCAGCTTGGCGCTAAGGTTCTGACCATGTCGGATTCCAATGGCTCGATCTACGATCCGGACGGTATCGATCTGGATATCGTAAAGGAGATCAAGCTGGTTCGCCGCGGCAGGATCAAAGAATACGCAGAGATCAAGAAAACCGCAGAATACAGAGAAGGCAAGCGTGTATGGGATATTCCTTGCGATATCGCGCTTCCTTGCGCAACGCAGAACGAGCTGGCTCTTGAGGATGCCAAGAATCTGCAGGCTAACGGAGCTTTCGCCGTTGTAGAAGGTGCGAATATGCCGTCTACACCGGAAGCGATCGACCTGTTCAACGCTGCCGGCATTCTGTATGTTCCCGGCAAGGCGTCCAACGCAGGCGGCGTCGCAACATCCGCACTGGAGATGACGCAGAATTCCGAGAGGCTTTCCTGGACATTCGACGAAGTTGATGCCAAGCTGTATGGCATCATGAAGAATATCTATGAGTCCATCAGCGCGACAGCTAAGGATTACGGCGCAAAGGACAACTTCATGATGGGCGCGAATATCGCCGGATTCCGCAAGGTCGCTGACGCCATGATGGCACAGGGCGTAGTGTAAGAAGCGCATAGCGAGAACGCAAAAGCGAAAACGCGAAAGCAAGAAAGCAAGAAAGCAAAAGCAAGAAAGGAGCAGCAGTCTGCTCACTGTAAAGCCTATCGTGTTTTTCAAACGAGTTGTTGCAGAGGTCTCTTCGGGGGCCTCTGTTTTTAACAGCTGTTCATCTGTTTACTTCAGACAGATGCAGTGCTGCCGGAATGTTAACAGCCGGAGAATGAGTTTACAGTTTATCCCATATTCCGTGAGATTGTCCCTTTCTCTTGTAATAATGTGGTTTTATGATATACTTTTATTAAATGAAACGCAGTCTCATGAAGCACAGAAGGACAAAAAACAGACATGGGGGTTAGCGGCTGTGTCAGCTAAGCAGGAAGTACTGAAAGTATTGGAAAACAACAGGGGACAATATGTATCCGGGGAAAAGATGGCTGAAAATCTCGGAATCTCCCGCGCGGCTATATGGAAAGCAATTAAAGGGCTGCAGGACATGGGGTATATGATTGACGGCGTCAGGAAAAAAGGATATTGTCTGACCGGGCAGAGCAACAGGCTTTCATTGTATATGATCCAGCCTTTGCTGAAAGATAAATATAAAAATATTCACATTTATCTGTATGATCAGATCGATTCGACGAACCGCGCGGCAAAAGAGCTGGCAAATACCGGAGCGCCGAATGGCACAACGCTGATCGCGGATATGCAGTCAGCGGGAAGAGGCAGACTTGGACGGACATTTGTGTCCCCGCCAAACAGCGGTCTTTATATGTCCGTTATCCTGCAGAAAGGCATTTTCAGCGACAAAGCAATCAATGTTACGACGATGACGGCGGTTGCGGTATGCCGCGCGATCGAAAAGCTGACGGACAAGAAACCTCAGATCAAATGGGTGAACGACATTCTTGTTGACGGCAAAAAGGTCTGCGGTATTCTGGCAGAGGCTTCGCTGGACGTTGACAGCCAGCGGATCAACCGGATCGTTATCGGAATCGGACTGAATATTTCGACAAAGGAAAGCGATTTCCCGGAGGAGATCCGCGGAGTTGCCGGCTCCCTGTACGAGACGGGCTTCTCGCCGATCTCCCGGAATCAGTTCGCCGCCGCGATCATCAACGAAGTGCTGGAAGGCGCGGAGCAGATCGAAACCGGCGCATATATGGAAGAGTATAAGAAGAAATGCGTCACGCTTGGAAAGCGCGTATTCTTTGAGCGGGACGGTATCCGCTATGAAGGCGAAGCGGTATCCATCGGAGATAATGGTGCGCTGATCGTACGTCAGGACAACGGTGTAGTCATTCCGGTCAGCTTTGGCGAGGTCTCCGTACGCCTGGTCGAATAAGGCCAGACTC
>CACZPA010000139.1 GCA_902782895.1 uncultured Eubacteriales bacterium | reverse complement strand
GCCGGATCCTACGCCTACAGACAGGGGATCGACGCGGAAGGAATCGGCAGTCCGACCAAGGCATATTTCTGGATCAACGCGTTTATCCGGGAGTTTGTCGCGGCCTTTGAGGCAAGCTTAAAGGGGCATCTGATCGTCCTGGGAGGGATCACGCTGCTCACGGCCGGAATGACAGTGCTGTACTATTTCATCAACAATTATCATTTTTGAGTAAAACGCCGGGCTTATGCCGCGGGCGGAGAGGGAGGATTTACGGATGACCTTTTATCAGCTGGGAGATCAGGTCCGGGAGATCAGACTGCAGGATATCCACAAGGACATGATGGTGGCAGCGTATATGTCGGGCACGGAGCTCGCGGATCATTATCAGTCTTTTGGCTTTGATCCGGAGACCGTCGAGGAGTGTCAGAAGGCCAATCCGATGTTTCGGACCGGTGAAGAGATCCACCGAGATTATTCTTTTACACAGATACGGATCGCTTCGGATAAGGATGCGGAAGACGACTGGATCGCCATGTATCTGAAGCGGAATTTTATCCTTGTCGTTGACATAAGGGATGAGGACAATTCGACGCGGAATGCCTTCCTGGACGCGATACATCGTTTCTCCAGCGGAGAAGTGAAGATTGAGAAGATTGTCTGCCAGTTCCTTGAAACACTTGTCTCGGGAGGAAGGTATACGATTGAGAAGAGCCGCAATGAGATCGCGGATATGGAGGAACTGGTCGTGACCGGTGAAACCGATCAGAATTTTACGCGGAATCTTCTGAATCTGAAGAAAAAACTCCTGAAACAGTGCAGTTATTATGAACAGATCCTTGATGTAGCGGAAGCTCTGGAGGACAATGAAAACGGCATCCTGGACGACGCGAATCTGATCTACATCTCCAATCTGAAGAACAAGGTGACCAGATTGCTCGCGGATACGTCTTCACTCAGCGATTCCGTGGATCATCTGCAGGACGCGTATTCATCGTTCCTGGATATGAAGTTGAACCAGAAGATGAATATCCTGACGGTGATCACGACGATCTTCTTTCCGCTGACGATCATCGGCGGATGGTATGGGATGAATTTCCAGGCGATGCCCGAGTTCGGCTGGAAATACGGATATGTGTATGTGATCATCCTCTCGGTGATCGTTGTGACGGCGCTGCTTATCATCGGTAAGAAGAAAAAATGGTTCTGAGCCGTTCCGTCGAGTGATTTGTGAAGGGACGGAACACACAGGCGAGGCCAACGTAAAAATTTTTTAAAACCATATTGACAACGGCTGTGAACTTTGTTATTATATTGACAAAGGGGAGTAGCCTAAGTCCGAAAGGGCGAGTTTGCGAACCGTCAGGACGTTGGACATCCAACCGGTCAAATGAAAAGGCAAGACCTTTGCGCAACATCTGTTATGTGCAAAGGCCTTTTTTAGCATATAACGGAGGGTATTATACGGAAAGAGCTGCGGGCTCGGAAAGGACAAGGTTATGGAACTGTATCAGATCATCATTATCGCGGCAATCATTGTCGCACTGGGGCTCATCGCCGCGGCCGGCTACGTCAAGGCACCGCCGGACATCGCGTACATTATCTCCGGTCCCAAGAAGAAACCCAAAGTACTGATCGGACGGGCCGGTATCAAGATTCCGTTCCTGGAGAGAAAAGATACGCTGGTCCTGAAGCAGATCAGCATCGACATCAAGACGAACGGATATGTGCCGACGCTTGATTTCATCGGTGTGGATATCGACGCGGTCGCGAAGGTCCGTGTGAAGACGGACGATGAAGGCATTCAGCTCGCGATGAAGAACTTCCTGAATATGAAGGAAGAGATGATCATCACCGCGCTGACGGATTCTCTGCAGGGTAACATGCGTGAGATCATCGGTACGGTCCGTCTGAAAGAGCTGAACACCGACCGTAAGAAATTCGGTGACGAAGTTCAGGAGAAAGCGCAGAAGGACATGAATGCTCTGGGTATTGAGATCATTTCCTGCAATATTCAGAGAATCGAAGACGAGAAGGGCCTGATCCTCGCGCTTGGTCAGGACAACATGTCCCAGATCCAGAAGGACGCTTCCATCGCGAAAGCGCTTGCGGAGCGCGATGTGGCGATCGCCGAGGCGGAAGCCGCCCGTGCCGCCAACGAAGCGAAGGTTCAGTCCGATATGCAGATCAGCTCTCGTCAGAATGAACTGATCATCCGCCGCGCGGAGCTGAAGAAAGAGTCCGACGTCAAGCAGGCGGAGGCCGATGCGGCATACCGGATTCAGGAGCAGGAGCAGCAGAAAGCCGTGCAGGCCGCGACCATCAACGCGCAGATCATCCGCGCGGAGCGTGAGGCCGAGCTGAAGCTCAAGGAAGTAGAAGTTAAACAGCAGCAGCTGGACGCGGATATCCGCAAGGTTGCCGACGCGAACAAGTATCGCGCGGAAAAGGACGCGGAGGCCGAGCTGATCACCCGTCAGAGGACCGCGGAAGCGGAGAAGTACGAGCAGGAGCAGAAAGCGGCCGCACAGAAGGCGCTTGCGGATGCGAATAAGTATTCCGCGGAGAAAGAAGCCGAAGGAATCCGCGCGAAACTGGAGGCGGAGGCTGCCGGTATCGCGGCGAAAGGCCGTGCGGAAGCGCAGGCGATCGAAGCCAAGGGCCGTGCGGAGGCGGAAGCGATGGACAAGAAGGCAGAAGCCTACAAGAAATACAATAATGTAGCTCTTGCCGAAATGTACATCAAGATCCTTCCGGACCTGGTCGCGGCGGCTGCGAAGCCGATGGAGTCGATCGACAACATCAACATCTACTCTGCCGGAAACGGCGCGGACGGCTCTCCGACCGGAAGCGTCACCGCGATCACACCCGCTGTGCTGAAGCAGACTTTCGACATCATCAAGAATGTTACCGGCGTCGATCCTTCTGAAATCATGAAGGCCGAGACGCTCGAGGCGAAGGTCACGAAGAATGTGAATTTCACCGGGCTGGAGAATGTGACGGATGTCCATGTCGAAGCACCTGCGGACAACGCACAGACTACCACGGAGAACGTGACGGAGTAAGGCACGGCAGAATAAGACGTGACGGAGTACGACGCGGTAGAATGTCACTGCGGCGGGATGTTACTGCTGCAGGAATGTCGCCGCTGTGGGACGCAGTACAGAGCAGGAGACCGGACAAAACGGCCGGTCTCCTTGACCCTTTTTTGTAAGGCAGTTCGGATGGACAGAGAACGGAAAGGACGGAAGATGGAGTACAGAGCCTATTATGACTCACCGCTCGGCAGTATTCTGCTGACAAGTGACGGAGAAGCTTTGACCGGACTGTGGTTTGAAGGTCAGCTCGAGTATGCGGAGAGATCGGTCCGGAGAGAACCGGTTCAGGAATGCGAAGCAGAAGAGCCGGAAGCCATTTGCGGCGCAAGACGCTGGCTGGATCAGTATTTCCGCGGAGAGATACCGGACTTCATGCCGACAGTGCGGCCGGAGGGGACAAAATTTCAGAAAACCGTCTGGAAGATTCTTCTCACGATTCCGTGTGGGCAGACGGTTTCATACGGCGCGATCGCGTCACGGATCGCCGCGGAATGGGGCATTAAGCGGATGTCGGCGCAGGCTGTCGGCGGCGCGGTAGGACACAATCCGGTGTCATTGATCATCCCCTGCCACCGCGTGATCGGTACGGACGGATCCATGGTCGGTTACGGCGGAGGGCTGGACAGAAAGATATGGCTGCT
>CACZPA010000138.1 GCA_902782895.1 uncultured Eubacteriales bacterium | reverse complement strand
GCTGTTTACGTTCAACATCCTGGACCGCGTCGGCGGCGGGGATGCTTTTGCAAGCGGTCTGATCTATGCCATGATGCAGAATTACAAGCCGATGGACATGATCAATTTCGCCGTAGCGTCCAGCGCGATCAAGCATACGATTCACGGCGACGCGAATATCACCGACGATGCCAAAACGATCCGGGATCTGATGAACATGGATTACGATATCCAGAGATAAACAGACTCCGGTTCATAGTATAACAGATTCAGAGAATAATAACCATAGACAGAAGAGGAAACTGATGAGAGAAGAGATCACGGTGCCGCGCAGCGAGCGGGGACTGCAGCAGGAAGCGGCGATCAAGCGGCTGGCGGAGCGCTTTGCCGGACAGAAGATGACGTACCGGATCACGACGCTGGGCTGCCAGATGAACGCGCATGATTCGGAGAAGCTCGCGGGGATTCTGCGCGATATCGGCTTTACGGAGGCAGAAAAAGAAGAGACAGCCGACCTTGTGCTGTACAATACCTGCTGTGTCCGGGAAAACGCGGAGCTTAAGGTATATGGCCGCCTGGGATACCTGAAGGGCTATAAGCGCAGGAATCCGCGGATGCGGATCGGGCTCTGCGGCTGTATGATGCAGGAGCCGAACGTCATCGCCAAGCTGAAAAAATCCTATTCCTGGGTCGATCTGATCTTCGGGACGCATAATCTGTACCGTTTCGCGGAGCTCCTGGAGGAGATGTACAGCACGGACAGTCAGATTATTGAGCTTTGGGATAAAGCGGACGGGATTGTTGAGGATCTTCCGAGCATTCGCAAGCATACGTTTAAGGCGTCAGTCAACATCATGTACGGTTGCGACAACTTTTGCACATATTGCATCGTTCCCTATGTCAGGGGACGGGAACGCAGCCGCAGACCGGAGGATATCCTGCGGGAGATCCGGACATTGGCGGAGGAAGGCGTGCGCGAGATCGAGCTGCTGGGACAGAATGTCAACAGCTATGGCAAAAATCTGGCCGAGCCGGTGACTTTTGCCGAGCTTCTGTATATGGTCAGCGAAATCGACGGGATTGACAGGATCCGCTTTATGACGTCGCATCCGAAGGATCTGTCAGACGAGCTGATCGCGGCGATGCGCGACTGCCCCAAGGTCTGTCCGCATTTTCATCTGCCGCTGCAGAGCGGAAGCAACAGGATCCTGAAGCGGATGAACCGTCACTATACCAAAGAACAGTATCTCGATATCGTCCGCAAGCTGCGGGAGGCCGTCCCGGAGATCGCGGTCACGACGGACATCATGACCGGTTTTCCCGGAGAGACGGACGCGGACGTAGAGGATACACTGTATGTGATCCGCGAGGCACGGTTCGATAACGCCTTTACGTTTATCTATTCTCCGCGGGAGGGTACGCCTGCCGCGACATACCCGGATCAGATCCCGGAAGAAGTCAGCAAAGTCTGGTTTGACCGGATCCATACGACGCTGGAAGAGGTCATGAACGCAAGGAATACGGCCCGAATCGGCAAGACGCTGTATGTCCGCGCGGAGGAGATCAATTCGCATGATGATACGATGCTGACGGGACGAAGCAATGAGAATCTGCTGGTGCATTTTAAGGGAGATCCGTCCCAGATCGGCAGTATCATACCGGTGGAAATCGATGAGCAGATGACCTACTATCTGATCGGACATCCGGTGGGAGGGCCCTGCAATGCCTAAGTATACACCCATGATGGAGCAGTACCTCCGTACAAAAGAAGAAGTGCCGGATTGTCTGTTGCTGTACAGGCTCGGAGATTTCTATGAATGCTTCTTTGAAGACGCGAAAACGGCTTCCCGGGAGCTCGATCTGGTTCTGACAGGCCGCGACTGCGGAATGCCGGAGCGCGCGCCGATGTGCGGCGTTCCTTATCATGCCGTGGAGACCTACCTTCAGAAGCTCGTCGATAAGGGTTATAAGGTCGCGATCTGCGAGCAGATGGAGGACCCGAAAAAAGCCGTAGGCCTGGTCAAGCGTGAAATCACCCGGATCGTAACACCGGGTACCAATATCAATTCGGACGGGATCGGGGAGAAACGCAACAACTATATCGTCTGCGCGAACCGGATCGAGAACGGGATCGGACTGGCCGTCTGTGATATTACGACGGGTGAATTCTCCGTGACGGAGATCGATGAAGAAAACCGGTTCTGGGACGAAATCGCGCGTTTCCGTCCTGCGGAGATCCTTCTGAACGAAGAGAATCTGCAGAGCTTTGATACGGAACGGCTGAAGAAGGACTACGGGATTTTTGTCGCCGTATATGACGGCAGGCATTTCCGCCTGGACCGCAGTACGGATACCGTGATCCGGCAGTTCCATGTGCATTCGCTCGAAGGCCTGGGGCTTGCGGATATGCCGCTGTGCGTCAGCGCGGCGGGGGCCCTGATCGATTATCTGCTGGATACGCAGAAGCGGGATCTGTCCCATATTTCGCAGATCACGGCTTATTCCGTCAATCAGTATATGATCCTGGATACGGCGACAAGGCGCAATCTGGAACTCACAGAGACGCTGCGCGACAAGAACCGTATCGGCTCACTGCTCTGGGTCCTGGATTATACCAGAACCGCGATGGGCGGCCGTTTGCTGCGCAAATGGATGCAGCAGCCGCTGATCGACAGCGAAGCGATCGTACGCCGTCTGGACGCGGTGGAGGATTTTGTCAAGGATCCGATTCTTTCAGAGGAATGCAAGGATCTGCTCAGCCGAATCTACGATATGGAGCGTCTGATGGGCCGTATTTCATACGGAAGCGCCGGAGCCAGAGAGCTGGCGGCGCTGCGGCAGTCCCTTGCGGTCCTGCCCGATATCAAGCAGCTGCTAGGCGTCCTGCCCGCGGAGCTTTACCGCGAGATGGAGGCTTCTTTTGATACACTTTCGGATGTCTACGAGCTGCTGGAAAAGGCAATCGTCGAGGATCCGCCGATCTCCGTCAGAGAAGGCGGTCTGATCCGGGACGGATTCCGGGAAGAGGTCGATATGCTGCGCCACGCGGATGTCGACGGCAAGAAATGGCTGACCGAGCTGGAGGCGAGGGAGAAAGAAGCCACCGGAATCCGTACGCTCCGGATCGGATACAATCATGTTTTCGGCTATTATCTGGAGGTCTCTAAATCCTTTATGGATCAGGTCCCGGAGCGGTATATCCGCAAACAGACGCTTGCCAACGGCGAACGCTATAT
>CACZPA010000137.1 GCA_902782895.1 uncultured Eubacteriales bacterium | reverse complement strand
TTGATGACCATGACTGTCGCGGCAGGCGCGGTCGCCGCTGCAATCGCGCTCAGTACCAGCGAAAACGGCAGACTGTTGCCGGCCAGAAGCAGTCCGATCAGGACGACGATGACTGCCGCGAGCGACTCCAGAACCGCGATGACGACGGGCGCGCGGCCCATCCGGCGGAAATACGACAGCTTGAATTCGTTACCGATCGAAAAAGCGATGAATCCCAGCGCGACATTCGAGATCAGATTAAATCCTTCGAGACTTTCCTGTGAAATGATTCCGGTAATGCTTGGGCCGAGCACAAGTCCGGCCAGCAGATATCCGGTGACGTTCGGCAGCTTGATCCTTTTGACGAGACGGCCGCAGGCCATCCCGCAGAAAACCATCAGGCAAAGGGCAAGAAGTGTGTTTTTAATCATGGTTATCCGGCAGTCCTTCCGTATAGCCTACAGGAACCGTAAACAGGATTCCTGTGTCGGGTTGGTCAAGACCTCCGGTTATGTCGTTTACGATGCGGGAAACGACAGGGATCTGATCGTCTGACACGACCATTATAATGGTTTTGCTTTCCTTGCGATCGGGATTGATCAGAGAACGGACCGAGAGCAGAAAGGAAATATCGCTGTTTTCCTCGATCTCGTGAATCATTCCGCGGCTGTCCAGTATCGTGGCGCCGGTCAGATGGTTACGGCTGAATTCTTCCAGTATTTCTTCCAGACATTCTGTTTTGTTCAGAACGACGAAAAGTGCCTGCATATCATCATCTCCTGTTCGGCAGTGCAGTGCTGTCCTTTGTGTGGTAAATCGGGCGCCCCGCGGCGTAACGCTGCCGCGAGACCCCAAACAGTCTACTCCTATTACCCGCAAAATGCAAGGAAAACCTGTACTTTTTTTGCTTTTATAAGGACGGACGGCTCTTGAATGTACTTTCCCGCTATGATAGAATATGATCATGATTCCAAATTACAAAAGAAACAGACAAGACAGATACAGACAAGATCCACATGCAAAACGGACGGACGGAGCCCCGGAGACGGCCCCGGTCAGCAAAAAAACAGTACCTTCGGTCCTGATCGGAATCCTGGTACTGGCAGGTATTCTGGTGCTCTGTATTCTGGCGTCCCGCCAGAGACAGAAAACACCCGCGCCTGCCGGAGAATATGCTTTTCGCGTACGGTATCTGGACGTGGGAAACGCCGACGCGACTCTGATCGCCTGCGACGGCCATTATATGCTGATCGACGGCGGATATGCAGATTCCTCCGACAAAATCTATACGGTTCTGCAAGACGAAGGAGCCGAAACCATCGATTATCTCGTCTGCACGCATGGTCACGCGGACCATTGCGGAGGCCTCGCGGCAGCTTTTCACGCGGCGGAGGTAGGGACAGTTCTGGCACCGGTCCGCGAGGATCCGGAGAATTATCATTTTACCAGATTCGCGGTACAGACTGAGAAAGCGGGGCTTGCGATCACGGTTCCGGAGCCTGGCAGCGAGTATACGCTCGGAAGCGCGCGCTTTACGGTGCTGGGGCCGCTGACGACGGATGTGGAGGACCTGAACGACACTTCACTGGTCATAAAAATCACCTATGGCGAGACGTCGTTCCTGTTCTGCGGGGACGCGACGCGGGTGGAGGAATCCAGCCTGTTGGATGCAGGGACAGATCTTAAGGCGGATGTGCTGAAAGCCGGACATCACGGAGCGGGAGCATCCACTTCATACAGATGGCTGTACGAGGTGGATCCCGCGTATACGGTGATTTCCTGCGGGAAAGGCAACGAATACGGGCATCCGCATGAAAGCATGCTTTCCCGGGTCCGGGATCAGGGATCGGAGCTGTACCGGACGGATCTGCAGGGGGACATTACAGCGGAAAGTGACGGACAGACGATCGTTTTCACCGTCGAAAAGAATCCGGACGCGGATGTTTTTGCGCCCGGGGACAGTTTTCAATAAGTAAAAAACCGACAGCAGTCGGTCAGTTATATCGACCACCCTCACGGTGGCGGCGAAGGGAGTTTATGATGGAATACGCGAAGAAGATGGCAGAGACATTGATGGCAAGGTTTCCGGATCCGGACACCTATCCGTTTGCCAGCTGGACATATCCGCAGGGCTTCATGCTCTGGGGCATGATCCGGCTCTATGAGCGGATCGGTGATCCCGTCTATCTCGAGTATGTCAGGCAATACGGAGAGGAGCATGTCTCCAGGGACGGATCTGTCGCCGGATGGGACGGCGGCAGCATGGACGATATGATGCCGGGCTCG
>CACZPA010000136.1 GCA_902782895.1 uncultured Eubacteriales bacterium | reverse complement strand
TCTGGCCGGCAACAGTCTGCCGTTTTCGCTGGTACTGAGCGCGATTGCAGCGGCGACCGCGCCTGCCGCGACAGTCATGGTCATCAAACAGTACCGCGCCAAAGGTCCGATGACCGATACGCTGCTTTCCGTCGTCGCGATCGATGACGCCACAACGCTCGTCTACTTCTCCCTGTGCGTCGCGATCGCAAACGCGATCGAAGGACGCGGGATGTCCGCAAGCCAGCTGATTCTGCGGCCTGTAATCGAGATTCTCGGAGGAATCGCGGTCGGCGCGGTGCTCGGCTTCATTATGACGATCCCGATGAAACACTTCAAGAAGCAGGGCAACCGTCTGTCGCTTGTTGTCGGATTTGTCTTTCTGGGCGTCGCCCTGTCCAACATCGTCGGATTCTCCGCTCTGCTGCTTCTGATGGCAATGGGCGCTGTTTTCTGCAATATGAGCCCGGATTCTGACGTACACGATATCAATAAGATCTGCGACGAATTTACACCGCCGCTGTATATGCTTTTCTTCGTCGTATCCGGCGCGGATCTTAAGCTCTCCGTCCTGCCGTCCATCGGCATTGTCGGCGTGATCTTCATCGTTCTGCGTATCGTCGGCAAAATCGCCGGAACCTATGCCGGCGCCGCGATGTGCGGGAGCTCGCCTGTCGTCAAAAAATACCTGGGGCTCGGCTTGCTGCCGATGGCCGGTGTCGCGATCGGTCTTTCTCTGGTCGCGGAAGGATCCGTCCCCCAGTACGCGGAAACGATCCGCGCGGTCGTCCTCTGCTCCACGCTTATCTTTGAGCTGATCGGTCCAGGCGTCAGCAAGCTCGGACTTGTCAAGGCCGGCGAAATCGTCGAAGAGCCTCGTAAAGCCAGGCGCGCGGCCGCGAAGTAACAGTTTTACCCCCACCCTCACTCAGGAGTGAAACCAATGATACAGATCTCTTTTCTAATGGCGGAGATTGTTTTTACCGCAATCTGGCTGCTTACAAGGCTCTGCGTCTGGATTAAGCAAAAACGGCTGGATTGGAAGCGGGAAGCGGTTCTGCTGCTGATGTATATCAATTTAGCTGTCATCATCCGCTTCGTGTTTTTCCCAAGAGCATTGGTTGATGGTCACATCCAGCCGCTTATCCTCGATACCGCGGCAGTACTTCCCCTGCGCGTCAATCTGACCCCATTAATTCACCTTTTTGAATATGACGGTCTCCGGGATCTTCTCTGGAATGTTGCCGGCAATACGGCGATGTTTATCCCCAGCGGCATTGTCCTACCCATCGTATACAAGAAGCTGAACCGCCTATGGAAGGTCGCTACGGCGGGCGCGTTTATTTCTCTGTGCATCGAGATTCTGCAGCTGCCTTTCGCCTCCAGAGCCTCCGATATTGATGATCTGATTCTGAATACGCTTGGAGTTGTAATCGGGTACGGTATTTATGCCGCTGTAAAGCGGCTTAAGCGCTGAAATCCATTTAGCCGCTACGATCCGCTTGAGTACTGAAACCCTCGGGCCGTGGCGGTCTGCAGCGTGAAACAGCAAAAAAAGCCCCAGGACACTTCTCGCGATGGTCTTTGCATGAATTGCAGCTAACCATCGTAAGAGGCAGCCAGGGGCTTTTATAATGCTGATAAATCAACTTACTCCTTCAAAGATCCGATCATCATGCCTCCTACGAAATATCTCTGCAGCAGAGGATAGATAGCCAGGATCGGAACGGTCGTTACGATAACCATGGCGGCCTTCATACTTTTGGCCATCATTTCGTAGTTGGGGATGTTGGCGGTTTCAGCGCCCATATCGATGTTGGATCCGGAGATCAGGAGCTTACGCAGAACAAGCTGTACCGGCTGTTTGTGAACGTCCGGGATATAGATGAACGCATTGAACCATGAATTCCAGTGACCTACGCCGTAATACAGGATCTGAACAGCCATAGCCGGCAGAGACAGCGGGATGAAGATCTTGAACAGTACTGTCCAGTGTCCGCCACCGTCGATGAAGACGGATTCTACCAGGCTTTCTGGAATGCTTGAGAAAGCGGATCTCAGAATGATCATGTTGTAGGTGCTCAGTGCGGTCGGGATGATAACAGCCCAGATCGTATTGTACAGTCCTACTCCTCTGACCGTCAGGTAAAGAGGAATCAGTCCGCCGCTGAAGTACATGGTAACCAGTACGAACAGCGTCATGAAGCGATGGAACTTGCAGGATGTACGAGTCAGGCAGTAAGCACCGAGACTTGTCAATACGATATTGACAATGAGGCCCAGTGCAAGTATGATCAGCGTGTTCTTGTATCCTTCAAGAAGCTGAGGATACTTAAAAACAAGGCGGTATGCGATCGTATCAAAGCCGAGAGGCCAGAGCTGAATACCACGGTGCTTGATCAGCTTTGTCGCGTCGGAGATAGATACTACCAGCTCATACCACATGGGGTACAGCATGATAATACCCAGCAGGATCATGAAGAGGACGAGAATCGTATCAACAACATGATCAGCAACACTTCTTTTAATCTTGCGTCTGATTGATTTAGCCATGTCGTCGCCCCCTTAGAACAAACTGGTCTCGCTGAACTTCCGGCTGATATAGTTCGCCAGAATAACCAACGAGAAGTTGATTACAGAGTTGAACAGGTTAACAGCGGTAGAATAGCTGAAGTCATTGTTCTGTCCAAAGCCCTGCTTGTAAACGTATGAAGAAATAACTTCGGATGTCTGCAGGTTACCGTCTGTCTGCAGCAGAAGGACTTTCTCATGGCCAACGCTCATGATACGTCCTACCTGCATGATGAACAGAACGACGATCGTCTGCTTGATACCCGGCAGTGTAATATGCCAAATTTTGCGGAAACGTCCGGCACCGTCAAGCTCGGCAGCCTCATACAGCTGCAGATCGATACTGGCGATAGCGGCAAGATAGATGATGCTGTTCCATCCGATCTGCTGCCAGATACCGCTTCCTACATAAATCGTACGGAAATACTGCGGTCTTGAAAGGAAAGGAACCGCCTCTGCTCCGAAGAGCGCGCCGATCTGATTGAAGAAACCGTCCGTCAGACAGAACTCGATCAGCATACCGCAGATAACAACCGTAGAAATAAAGTGCGGCAGATACGTGATGGTCTGCATCACTCTCTTGAACTTATTGCTGCGCAGCTCCGTCAGCATCAGCGCCAGCAGAATAGGCGCCGGGAAGCCGAAAAGCAGCTGCAGGAAACTCAGCAGTGTCGTATTTGTAATCGTTCTTATGAAGAAAGCGCCTGTAAAGAACTTGTAGAAATGCTTAAGGCCATGCATGGTCGTCCAGGGGCTTCCCCAGATACCAAGCGATGCTTTGTAGTTCTTGAACGCCATGACGATACCCGCCATGGGATAATAATGGAAGACGATGTAAAATGCCAGAACCGGAAGAAACATCAGATAAACCGGGTAGTTTTTCTGCATGTCCTTGGCAAAAGACACCTTTTTTTTCTTTTCTGCCATGCGATTACCTCCGGATGATAATAACATGGGGCGGCATATGATCTATACCGCCCCACAAGGTTAATTCAATGATTAACGAGCGTTGTAACGGTCAACGGCAGACTGATAAGCAGCCAGTACGTCATCCAGTCCAAGATTGTGAATCTCGGAGACGAAAGCATCCCACTCAGACATCGGTCTGTTGCCCATTACGAAGTTAGCAATAGCCTCACGGGAGGTAGTATCGATATCGGTGTATTCACGGATCGCTTCAGCCTCTTCATCGGTGTAAACCAGCGAAGGAATCGCATGAGCTTCCTGATTGGAAGCGAACTTCTCAGCAATCTTCAGAACATCAGCGCTGAAATGAGCATAAGCGTCATCGCAGATAACAGCATGGTTGCGGAAGTAGCCTACATAATAACGGGCAGCCTGCGCATCAGGAGTATCCGGATTGTTCTTGATGAGATCGGTCAGAACGATCTTGCCGTCCTTCTCTTCATAAGAGAATCCCTCGGTACCGTATTCCATGAACTTGTGACCTTCCTCGGTGTAGCCCCAGTCAAGGTAGCGGCAAGCCAGAGGAACATTCGTGCAGTCCGTAGAAATGGAAATGGAGATACCGCCGGTATAAGCGTTGGTATAATGACCAAACTCGATCGGGTCGCCTTCGTTCATAACCATACCGGTTACGCCTACAAGCTCGAACTCAGGATCATCAGGATGATCCGCGATCATGCAGTTCTGGGTGTTACGGATCTGCTGCAGAGCAAGACCGGCATCACCGGAAGAAACCTTGGGCTCAACCGTCTTCTTGTCAACAGACAGGATATCCGGATCGATCAGGCCTTCAGCATACCACTGACGCATGGTATCAACGAATTCCTTGTAGCCTTCGGTGTCGGGTCCGAACAGAACCTTGCCGTCTTCGATATAGAACGGATAGCAGGTATTCCACGGATTGGACAGTCCGGCAGCAGCATACTCAAGGAACAGCCAGCGCCACTCAAAGGTAAGAGGAGCGGACAGACCCAGCTCGTTCTTGAACTTGGTCAGAACAGTGTGCCACTGTTCAACAGTCTGAGGAACATCTTCGCCGATCTTCTCCAGATAGTCCTTACGGATGCTCCAACCGGTTCCGGTGGGCTTTGCAAGAACGATGCAGGGGAAGTTGTACAGGCCGCCATTGTCCAGGCTGACCCACTTCTTGTAAGTATCGGGATTGTCCTGCAGAATCTGATAGTAAGCCGGGAAATACTGGCTGTACTGAGAAAGCTCATAGATGAAGCCTTCATCAATAGCGCCCTGCGGGCCACCCTTATGCGTCAGCCAGTTGCACTGAAGCAGATCCGGGAGTTCGCCGGAAGCCAGCAGCAGGTTGAACTGCTCAGAGTCTTCCATCGGCTGGGAAGGAGAACCGATCATGTTCAGATGAACACCGGTCTTCTCTTCAACTACATATTCCCAATAGTAGTCGCCAACCCACGCGGGAATGGTGCTGTAATCTGTCGCATCCTTATTGATGGACAGCTCAGCCTTATCCATAGGATAAGCAAAATCAGCTTTTGCGTATGGATCGTTAGGATCCACTTCCTTCTGAGACTGCTCAGAAGTCTTGCCTCCCTCGCTGCTCTTGCAGCCAGCGAGACAGCCGATAGCCAATACTGCAGCAAGCAGAATGGCAATCCATTTTTTCATTGTCTTTCCACCTTTCAATAGATTTAAACCTACTTTACTATTATTTATTGTTTGCCTGTTTATTTCAAGATGTTTTTGAATTTTTTGTGAACTAAATTATACTTTTTTATGTCAAACCCGTCTAATCCATCCCATATATAACCAGATTAAAGCCAGATGCCTTCATGCGCAAACCTGCGCGCACAAAAAAAAGCCAGGAACCTTTGCGGTACGCCGCCGCCTGTCTCCTGACTCCGTTTGGCAATTAAAAAGGCCGGCAATCTCCTATTCTCCCAGGCAGTTACCCACCAAGTACCTT
>CACZPA010000135.1 GCA_902782895.1 uncultured Eubacteriales bacterium | reverse complement strand
GTACCGGAAATATGGATTGCTTTTGCAGAGGAATCGGGGATTCCGGAGCTGAAGAGAACCACTCGCGATGAGCCGAACTATGATAAGCTCATGGAGTACAGAATCGCGATCCTGAAGGAGCATGGTCTCGGACTCAAGGAGATCCAGGACGTTATTGCCAAGATCGATCCGCTGCCGGGCGCGAAAGAATTCCTCGATAAGCTGCGGGAGCAGACACAGGTCCTCATTCTGAGCGATACCTTCGAGCAGTTTGCCAAGCCATTGATGAAGAAGCTGGGATGGCCGACACTGATGTGCAATACGCTGGAAGTCGCGGAGGACGGAGAAGTTCTGAAACACCACATGCGCGTGGAAAAATCCAAGCTCAGCACAGTCAAAGCGCTGCAGTCGATCGGGTACAACACCATCGCTTCCGGAGACAGCTTCAACGATCTGGCGATGATCCAGGCAAGCAAGGCAGGATTCCTGTTCCGTACAACGGAACAGATCAAGAAGGATTATCCGCAGTATCCAGCTTTTGCAGAATTCGATGACTTGTATGAAGCGATCGTAGGGGTATTGTAGGGAAATCAAAATGTATCACGTTTTGACGGATACAGACCGTAAAAGTGATAGTTATTTATAAATTTCGATGCTTCAGAGAATTGAGTATCACGATTTGGGTCAAATGGGCGCAGATCGTGATATTTTTATTCCGACAGACTTGTTCAGACCAGACTTTTGGGGAATTTGTATCACGATTCGCAGCATTTTACATAATTTAGTGATACATTTTGTCAAGCGCTCTTGACCGAAGGAACAAACGTTCGTATAATATGTGCATGAGCGAGAATAACACTTACATTTGCATAGATCTGAAATCCTTTTACGCTTCGGTGGAGTGTGTGGAACGGGGCCTGGATCCTATGACAACGAATCTTGTCGTCGCGGATCCGGAACGAAGTGACAAGACCATCTGTCTTGCGGTTTCTCCATCCATGAAGAAGCTTGGCGTGAAGAACCGATGCAGGGTCTTCGAGATCCCCAAGGGCATCGACTACATTATGGCGCAGCCGCGGATGCAGAAGTACATCGATTACGCGGCTGAAATTTATGGGATCTATCTGAAGTGGTTTTCTAAGGATGACATCCATGTCTATTCCATCGATGAGGCGTTTATCGATGTGACCCACTATCTGCACGTCTATCAGTGTACGCCGCGGGAACTGGCGGTTCGGATCATGGACGAGATCACGTCCGGGATCGGCGTCAGGGCAACCTGCGGGATTGGTACGAACCTGTATCTCACCAAGATCGCTCTGGATATCACGGCTAAGCACGCGGAGGACTTTATCGGAGAACTGGACGAAGAGAAGTACCGGCAGACGCTGTGGGATCACCGGCCCCTGACGGATTTCTGGAGGATCGGCGCTGGGACGGCCCGCCGGCTGGAGAAGATCGGCATCCACACTATGGGAGAACTGGCGAAGGCGTCGCAGACAGACGAAGCTCTTCTCTACCAGATCTTCGGCGTTGACGCGGAACTGCTTATCGATCATGCCTGGGGCAGAGAACCGGTGACCATGGCGGATATCAAGGCCTATAAGCCAAAGGATCACAGCATCGGAAGCGGACAGGTGCTCATGCGGGATTATACCTTCGATGAGGGCAGGACCATCGTCAAAGAAATGATGGATCTGCTGTGTCTGGAACTTGTGAAGAAGGAACTTGTTGCGGAATCGGTCACCATATCCGTTGGCTACGCCAAGTCATCCGAGCCGGGCAGGGGAGCAGACGCAGGCGGTGGACAGTTTGGCCGCTACGGACACAGAGAGGGCGGTACCGTTCGCTTCGAAGGGGGAAGCAACGAGGAATCTGTGATGGTTCCGGAAGTCGCCGCTCTGTATGACCGCATTATGGACAGCAGCCGGATGATCCGCAGAGTGAACATCTCCTGCAACAACGTGCGGAAGGATCGCGGCACCAGGCAGATGAATCTGTTTGATCTGCTCAAGGAAGAGAACAAAGCAAGACCGCAGGAAGAGGTCCTGGAGAAGGACCGGAAGCTCCAGGAGGCAGAGCTGGCCATCAAAGAAAAATTCGGAAAGAACGCCATCCTGAAGGGTATAAACTTCAAAGCGGAAGCGACAACGAGAGAGCGGAACATGCAGATTGGAGGACATAAGAGTGGACAGAAGTGACAGAGCCAAACAGTTTATGCCTTTTCAGGCGGTCACAGGTCTGGAAGCAGCATTGCGTCAAAAAGAACGGGAAGTCGAATCGGATTATGGTATAATCAATCGGAATGTGCGGTATGAGCCTTTCGAAGACGAGACATCCGGGGATGTCTCGCTCGATCATGAACCGTCCGATCATGAACCGCATACGGAGGAGGAATAATATCTATGCCTGATTTCAAGGTATATTCAGAATTTGAACCGATGGGAGACCAGCCTCAGGCAATCGATACGATCGCCAGAGGCATCATGGACGGGAAACGTTCCCAGACTCTCATGGGCGTAACGGGAAGCGGTAAGACATTCACGATGGCGAAGATCATTGAGAAGGTCCAAAAGCCGACTCTCGTCATATCACACAATAAGACGCTGGCAGCCCAGCTGCACGGTGAATTCCGGGAATTCTTCCCGGACAACGCGGTAGAGTACTTCGTGTCGTACTACGACTATTACCAGCCGGAGGCATACGTCGCCTCTACGGATACCTATATCGAGAAGGATTCTGATATCAACGCGGAAATCGAGAAGCTGCGGCATTCCGCCACGGCCGCGTTGAGCGAGCGCCGGGACGTGATCATCGTGGCCTCGGTATCCTGCATCTACGGTCTTGGAAGCCCGGTCGACTACGAGAATCAGGTGATTTCCATCCGGCCCGGTATGGAAAAGGACCGGAACGAGATGCTGCGCAAGCTGGTGGATATCCAGTATACGAGGAACGACATGGGATTTGATCGCGGGACCTTCCGTGTGCGGGGAGATACGATCGATATCTATCCTGCCGGCGCGGAGAACGCCGTTCGCGTCGAACTCTTCGGCGATGAGGTGGAATCCATCAAGGAGATCAACCCGGTCACGGGGGAAATCCTCGGGCTGCGGAAT
>CACZPA010000134.1 GCA_902782895.1 uncultured Eubacteriales bacterium | reverse complement strand
GGAGAGGCCCATCCACCGAGACCGGAGGCGGTTGTCGACGATCATTCCTGGATCCGCGAGTCGGGGACTGTTGCCAGACTGGAGACAAGTGTATTCCGGAAACTGTATCCGGTATTCGCGGTATTGCTCGCTGCGGTCATGATCGGTTTCTTTCTGTTTGTGGTGGAGCAGATGCCGCCCTTTGCGAGCAGTCTCTCACCGGCGAATGCCGGTGTCGTGCCGGAGCGGTATCTTGCACAGGGCAGGGACGAGACGGGAGCCATCAACGCGGTTGCCGGCGTGATTCTGGATTACCGCGCCTTTGATACGCTCGGGGAATCCCATGTATTGTTTACGGCGACGATGATCGTATTCATCCTGCTGCTGGATGATGTTTCCTTCTCCGGGGCAGACAGCCTGTCAGGCACCGCGAGCAGCCGGATTCCGTTCGATAACATACTGCGGAACACAGCAAAAGTCCTCATGCCGTTTGTGCTGCTGTTTGGAATCTATGTGGTTCTCAACGGACATCTGGGGCCGGGAGGAGGCTTTTCCGGCGGAACGATTCTGGGCAGCGCTTTTATTCTCGGCGATCTGGGCTTCGGCAGGGATAAGACCGCGAAGATCCTGAACCGGAAGAGCTTCAATGTCATTGTGATCCTTTCTCTGCTTTTCTATAGCTTCGCGAAGGGATATTCCTTCTACTGCGGGGCGAACGGTCTTGAAACCATCTTCCGGACGGGGACGCCGGGAGCGATTTTCTCCGCGGGACTGATCCTGCCGCTTGATATCGCGGTCGGCCTTGTCGTCGGCTGCACGATCTACGCGTATTACGCGGTATTTACAAGGGGGCGTATCTGATGCTTACCGCATTGTGTAATAACCGGATCCAGGTCGCCGCGGTCATGCTTTTCGCGGTCGGCTTTACGACGCTGCTTGTTCATAAGAATCTGCTGAAAAAGATCATCGGACTGAATATCATGGATACCGCGGCTAATCTGTTTCTGGCTTCGATCGGCTATATCCGGGGACGGACCGCGCCGATCCTGCCGGAGCAGGGAATCGTGGATGCTTCCCGATATGTCAATCCGCTCCCGGCAGGTCTGGTTCTGACCAGTATCGTTGTCTCTGTTGCGACGACAGCGGTCATGCTGACGTTCTCGATCCGCCTGTACAGGCGTTATCATACGCTGAATATCGACGAGATCTACGCGATCACGGAAAAAGAACAGGAGGAAGAGCCTTGACATTCTGCCTGAATTTTCCTCTGTTTCTGATCGTTCTGTCGCTGGCATCGGCTGTGATTTCAAGCATTCTGCCGGCGAAAGCGGCGAGGATCCTGTCCTTATGTCTGCTGCTTGTGTCGGCCGCCGCGAACGCCGTGCTCTTTGTTTTCCTGAGGCAGAACGGGGAGTCCGTCGAGTATCTGATGGGACATTTTCCCCGGCCATGGGGCAACGAGCTGAAGCTCAGCGAGCTCGGAAGCTTTATTACAGCGCTGTTCGCGCTGATCGAGTTTCTGTGTTTGCTTGGCGGAGCGCATCAGATCGATACACGTCTGGAAGGATCTTTTGGCCGCTATTACTATGTGATGGCGGATCTGATCCATGTGTCGCTGTTGGTGCTTGCCTACACCAACGACATTTTTACCGGCTATGTCTTCGTCGAGATCTGTACACTCGCGTCGGCAGGAATCCTTGCGGTCCGTCATAACGGCAAAACCATTCTGGCTGCTACGCGCTACATGATCTATAGCCAGATCGGGTCCGGACTCTTCCTGTTCAGTATTGTTTTCCTGTATAATCTGACCGGACATCTGCTGCTGCCGGATCTGAAGGAGAGCATCGCTGTGCTGTGGAAAGAGGGGACATACCGTCTGCCGCTTCTGACGGCGGTCAGCTTTGCCTGCCTCGGTCTCGGCATCAAGAGCGGGATGTTTCCTTTTCATCTCTGGATGTCCGACACCTATGGATCCACGGTTATTCCGTCCTCCGGGATCCTGTCCGGACTGGTTTCCAAAGGATACATTATCCTGTTGATCCGGTTGCTTTTTGACGGCTTCGGGACAGAAGTCTTCTACCAGAGCGGGATTCACAATATCGTCTATCTGCTCGGCGCGATGGGTGTGATCGCCGGATCGATCGGCGCACTGCGGGAGAACAATATCTTCCGGATGACGGCGTATTCGTCGGCGGCCCAGATCGGATATATCTTTATGGGCATCGGGCTGTCCGCTGTGGGCGGCGTGACCGCGGCCCTGTTCCAGATCTTCGCGCACGCGCTGACCAAACCTGCACTTTTCCTGTCGGAGGGGATTCTTTCCGACACAATGGACGGCGCGAAGAAATTCTGCAATCTGCAAGGAGCCGCGTCCTATAACCATTTTGCCGGCGCGGCGTTCACGTTTGAAGCACTGAGCATGATCGGATTGCCGCTGACAGCCGGTTTCATCGTGAAATATCTGTTCGGACGGGACGCGCTGCTGTCGCCGTCCTATCTGAAGATGATCCTGACACTCGCGGTTATCGCGGTCAGCACCGTACTGAACGCACTGTATTTTACAAGAGCGATCCTGCGCATCTACAACCGCCCGCAGCGGGAAGATATCCGGCGGGTGCGGATCCGTGAGGAAAAAGGCTATTTTGCCGCGGGACTGGTCTTTATCGTGCTGAATCTGCTTCTCGGAATCCAGGCAGGAACTTTTCTGCAGATCATCCGGGAAGGACTGCAGCTGTTTTGAGAGGAGGAGATCGTTATGACGCAGTTTCTGATGTTGATCGCGGTACTGCTTCCCATCGTGACGGGAATAGCGGTCCTGTGTATAAAACGGTCCGGTAAAGGGCTGCATATCGCGCTGTTTGCGGTTCTTGCCGTGGAAGCGGCCGTGGTAACGGTGCTGATGCTGCAGGGGAGTTCAGAACAGATCGTACTGTTCGCGATGTCGGAGGAGCTGACCGTCGCGCTGCGGATGGACAGGCTGTCCTGCGTCTTCATGCCTGTCGCGGCGTACGGATTCCTGGTAACGGAAGTCTATGCCTTCCGCTATCTGGACCATGAAGAAGCCGAAGGATCGCACCCGGAGACCTTCTTTCACGCTTTCTATCTGCTGTCGCTTGGCGCGCTGATCGCGATGGATCTGGCCGCCAATCTGATTACGCTGTACTTTTTCCTGGAAATGCTGACGCTCGCGTCCATGCCGATGGTTCTGTATGAACGGACCAAAGAAGCGGGAGCCGCCGCGCTTAAGTATCTGTTTTATTCGATTGCGGGCGCTTTTCTTGGACTCCTCGCGATTTTTATCCTGCGGGGATATCTGATGACACTTTCGTTTGCGCCCGGTGGGAACCTTGATCTGCAGAAAGCTTCCGGAAATGTCCGGCTTGTATTCTGGGCCGTCTTCCTGGGAGTGGTCGGATTCGGTGTAAAAGCGGGTATGTATCCGCTGCACGGGTGGCTGCCGACCGCGCATCCGGAGGCGCCGGCGCCGGCTTCGGCCGTTCTGTCCGGCGTGATAGCCAAAGCGGGCGTGCTTGCGGTTATCCGCCTGATCTATTATGCGGTAGGGACGGGATTCCTGCGGGGAAGCTGGGTGCAGACCGCGCTTCTGATTCTTTCCCTGATGACGGTTTTCATCGGGTCGATGATGGCCTTCACGGAAAAAGTGCTTAAGAAAAGACTGGCTTTCTCGACGGTAAGCCAGATTTCCTATGCGCTGTTCGGAATCTTCCTGCTGACGCCGGAGGGATTGACGGGCGGATTGCTGCAGGTCCTTTTCCATGCGGTAGTTAAGATCTGTCTCTTCCTTTGCGCCGGTTCCGTCATATACAATACCGGTCTGCGCAGGACGGATGAGCTCGCGGGGCTTGGCAGGCAGATGCCATGGACCTTCGCAGGTTTTACGGCAGCTTCGCTTTCGCTGATCGGTATCCCGCCGTTCTGCGGATTTGTCAGCAAATGGGTGCTCGCGCAGGGCAGCCTCTCGTCCGGAATTCCTGTCTTCTCCTGGCTCGGACCGGTGATTCTGATCCTGTCCGCGCTGCTGACGGCCGGATATCTGCTGCCCGTTTCGATCAGCGCGTTCCTGCCGGGCAAAGGAGAGGGGACACTCCCTGCCGGCAAATACAATGACGGCGGCTGGAAAATCGTGCTGCCGATACTGCTGCTTGCGGTTCTGTCGCTGGTATTCGGGTTGATCGCTCCGGTCTTCTCGGAGTGGGCCGGATCGGTCGCATCGACGCTTTCCGGAGGCGTGTTCTGATGGCTTCCGGATGGATTCTGGCAGCGGTTTTGCTGCCGATCGCGGTAGGCATTATCGTACTGCAGCTGCATGAGAAGGCGGAGCGGCTGATTCTCGGCATCACCGGCGCGGGGACAGTTCTGACCTCGCTTCTGGCCTGGATTCTGATTCTACGCGGCACCACCGGGTCTGTCAGCTTTCTGCATTTTACAGGAAGTCTGAGTCTGCATCTTCAGATCGATGGCGCGGGACGTTTCTTTGCCGGGATCGTCGCGACATTATGGCCTCTGACGGTTCTTTACGCTTCCTCCTATATGCAGGGAGATGAGCGGCTGAACCGTTTCTACGGCTTCTTTACGATCGCCTACGGCGTAACGCTCGGCATCGCTTTTTCCGGCAATCTCTTTACACTATACTGCTTCTACGAAATGCTGACACTGTCGACGATACCGCTTGTGATGCATCCGATGACGCGGGAAGCGGATCAGGCGGCACTCACTTACTTTGAATTGTCCCTTGGCGGGGCCGCGCTCGCGTTTGTATCGATGATGTATCTGATGATGCATGACGGAGCCGTTCCCGGGAACGCTACGACACAGCTTTTCTATCTGCTTGGATTCTTCGGATTCGGTGTAAAAGCCGCGGTTTTCCCTCTGCATTTCTGGCTGCCGCGGGCGTCTGTCGCGCCGACACCGGTTACCGCGCTGCTCCACGCGGCGGCGGTCGTCACAGCAGGCGTTTTCGCGATCCTGCGGCTGACCTGGTATGGCTACGGTGTCGAAAACCTCCGGAATTCTTTTGCACAGGTGATCGCGTTGGGATTCGCCATCTTCACGGTGCTGTACGGCGCGGTCAAAGCGGTCCGGGAGCGGCACTGGAAGCGGCGTCTGGCTTATTCTACGATCGCAAACCTGTCGTATATGCTGTTCGGCATCCTTCTGCTGACAGAGGAAGGCCTGACAGGCGGATTGCTGCATATGGCCTTTCATTCCGGTATCAAGATCCTTGCGTTCTTCGCGGCCGGAGCGGTGCTGCATGTTTCCGCCAGAGAATACGTCACGGAAATGGACGGCCTTGCGCGAAGAATGCCGGTAACATTTGCCTGCTATACGGCTGCGGCGCTGGCGCTTACAGGGATTCCGCCATTTGCGGGATTTTTCAGTAAATGGAATCTGTTAACCGCGGCGACGGCAGCGTTTACCACGGGGACCACGAGTAGAGTCGCGGAGACTGCGGCAGGTGATGTGCTGTCATCCGTCGTCACGATCGAGGCCGGTATCGGTGCTCTGACGATCCTGGCAGCGGCTTTACTGACCGCGATTTACAGCATGTCTGTGGCGATCCGCGCGCTCTTCCCGGATCGCGACGCGGATCTGTCCGGACTGGATCAGATCCATGAAGCAGATTTCCGGATGCTGATTCCCCTCGTGATGCTCGCGGTGGGGATCCTTGTGACAGGACTTCTGGGAGGACAGATTCGAACCGTTATAGAAACGATCAGACCGGACACGGCACTGTCTGTTCTGAATTCATTACCGAAAGGATGATCGGAATGATCTTACTGCTGATCCTGCTGCCGATCATTGCCGCTGTACTAGGCACGATCCTGTTTGGCAGAAAAGAGAAGGCATTCTACGGACTTACGCTCGCCGTGACGGCAGCAGAGTTCGTTTTTGCTGTACTCTTCGCGTTCGGCAGAGACGGAGCGGCGGAAGCAGTACTCCCGGTGCTCCGACCGGAAGGGATCCGCTTCACAGCGGATGGATTCCGCAGAATCTATCTGATCGTCTTTTCCTTCATGTGGCTGATGACGACGGTTCTTTCCAAAGAGTATTTTGCCGGGCACACGGAGCTTACGCGTTACTGGTGCGCGACACTGCTGACCGAAGGCGCGCTTGCCGGCGTTTTCCTCGGGGAAGATCTGTATACGACATTCGTTTTCTTTGAGATCATGTCGTTCGCGTCCTATATCTGGGTCGCGCAGGAAGAGACAAAAGCCGCTATGCGGGCCGCTGAAACCTATCTGGCGGTCGCGGTGATCGGCGGTATGGCCGCGCTGCTCGGCATTTTTCTGCTGCCGTATGCAAACGGCGCCAGCCGATACGCAGCCGGAGCATTGATCCTCTTCGGATTCGGGGCGAAAGCCGGCATGTTTCCGCTGCATATCTGGCTGCCAAAGGCACATCCGATCGCGCCCGCGCCGGCTTCGGCACTGCTGTCCGGAGCATTGACAAAGTCGGGTGTTTTCGGCGTCATTGTGCTGTCCTGTGATCTGTTCCGGGGCGATACAGGCTGGGGGATGACCATCCTGTTGCTGGGGCTTGTCACGATGCTGCACGGAGCCATTCTCGCGCTTTTCTCCGTCAATCTGAAGAGAACGCTGGCCTGTTCTTCTGTATCCCAGATCGGATTCATCCTGACCGGAATCGGCATGGCCGCTCTGCTTGGCGAGGAAAATGCTCTTGCCGCACGGGGTACGCTGCTTCATATGATCAACCATTCGCTCTTCAAGCTGGTGCTCTTTATGAGCGCTGGTGTTGTACATATGAATACACATGAGCTGGAGCTTGACAAGATCAAAGGCTGGGGCCGCGGCAAGCTGCTGCTGCATATTGTTTTCCTGCTTGGAGCTGCAGGAATCGCCGGAGTACCGGGGCTGAACGGATATATCAGCAAAACGTTGCTGCACGAATCGATCGTGGAGGGCATCGGGATGTACTCCGGAGCCGCGATAGGGACAGTTCTCCGGATCGCTGAATGGGTCTTCCTGGTGTCAGGCGGGCTGACCTTCGCATATATGACAAAGCTTTATATCTGCCTGTTCTGGAAGAAAGTACCGGAATCCGCCGATGGCGCGGCGAGGCCGGAGCATCCGAAAAAGCGCTATATGACTGTGTTTTCTGCTGTGGCGCTGTGTGCTTCCGCAGTGCTGATTCCTGTACTTGGGCTTACTTCGCATCTTACAATGGACCGTATAGCGGAGTGGGGGACGGATTTCTTCCGGGCAGGAAAGATGGAAGAAGCAGTCGTGTATTTTTCCTGGGAGAGCCTGAAGGGCGGCCTGATCTCCATCGCGATCGGTATCCTGTTATACTTATCTGTCGTGCGGACCTGGATGATCCGGGAGGGACGATACGTGGACCGCTGGCCGGCATGGCTGGATTTGGAAGACCGAATCTACAGGCCGCTGATCGAGCGCATTCTGCCGGGAATCTTCGGAGGAATCTGCAGGATATTCAGCATGGCCCCGGATTATCTGTTCGGCAGGCTGTTGCCGCGAGTTCTCGGCATAACAGCACGGATCCTGAGCAGTGCGCCGGACAGAATAATCGTATGGGGGAAACGCGGACTGGCCATCATGGCGCATGTTCTGTCGGATCTGGTGGATGCTGTGATTTACCTCCTGCGGAAGACGGTCTTCCGGCCTAACCCGGTACCGGTCGCGGATAAAGCGGTTAATTCGCTCTCTTACCGGACAGGAGCCGTTATTGACAGAATCCGCGCGGCCAGCCACAAAGAAGAGAAG
>CACZPA010000133.1 GCA_902782895.1 uncultured Eubacteriales bacterium | reverse complement strand
CGTAATCCGCCGCTTTCATCACGATATTCTGCTCTTTGTTGAGAACGATGTCCCCACCGTCATAGTTTTTCAGGATCCACGGCTTGACACCCGTCCCGCTCGCGTCCGGCGCGGTATCCATATGCGTGACGAGGGCGATCGACGTACCCTGCCCCTCTGGAAGATTGGAGGGAATCGCCGCGTACAGCACGCAGTTTTTCTCATCGTAATAGATCCCGGACGCGCCGAGCTCCGTCAGCTCGTCCCGTAGCATGACCGCTAGATTCCTTTGTTTATCCGTCGTCGGCCAGCTGCCGCTGTAGGGCTGTGACTGCGTATCCACCTGCGCATAACGCACCAGACGCTCCGCGACCTGTCCGTAAATCTCTCTGTCCGCCGCTTTGAAGTCCATAGATTGCCTCTTTTCTGTTCCTTATTTGATCACGTCTTTAACCTTCGGCAGTGCCGTTACATCCTCCGGTACATCCGCGAGATACAGCTGTACGTAGCCGGTCGAATTGCTGTTGTAAAGGACCTGACGGTCTCCCGGCATCAGTCTCGGATGCGGATGAGAGGACTGGTGGAAGAACCCTCCGTCATGCATGGTCAGCACTCTCGCGTCATCATAGTCTGTTCCGTTGTAGCGGTACAGCTTGATCGTGGATCCGGCATCGCTGACGATCAGCTTGTAATCGTTGGAATGAATGTGATCCGGACTCGGGAACGGAACGCAGAGCGCTTCCATCTCGTTCTTTCCGTCATAGTCGATGACGCCGAAATACGAGGTGCCGTTTGCCCTTCTGTGTACCTGATATCCGACCCGCAGACCGTCTGCGTACCAGTATTCATGTCCGACCATTTCCTGATCGACCTTGCGGGGACGCAGCATATAGGGCTTGCAGGTTTCCGTATCCATGAACCAGATCCGCTGATCGACGAGATTCCAAGGGCCCTCATGGCAGAATGTCAGGAAAGTCGGCTGTGTCGGAGAAGGATTGACATGGCCGATCCAGCATTTCTCCTGCCAAAGCACGTCGCAATGTCCGGTGTCGACGTCGATCCGGATGATCCGGCTGTCGGGACGCGCTTCAAACGTCTCGCGGAAGCCAACATAGCTCGCGCCCATGTTGGCATAGATGCGAGAGGACAGATCTTCTCCCAGAACGCAATAGACATAACGTCCGTCCGCGCCGGCAAGTCCGCCGCCGAGGTTAAAGCCTTCCGGTGCTGCGTAGAGGAAACGGGATTTCAGATTCTCTACATCATAAGCGTAGATTTTGTTGTCACGCAGATAATAGATCTCCGGGCGGATCGGATTGAAATCGTTGACAAAACCGATGCGCGTCCTGTCTCCCGGCTGATAATCCGTCAGACGGTTAATGACGCCGCTTTCCAGATTCACGGTGAAAAGATTGCGGACATTCCCGCGGTCGGAAATGAAAAGATACTCTGTCCCATTCTTCCAGAGACCGTTATTTGTAAAATAAGCATGAAAACTGTCGCAGTAATAGGATGTCAGCTGCCGGACCGTAACACCGGACACTCTGTCCTGGTAAACTTTCATCTCGGATGGGTAGGTTTCAAATGATTTCATGGTCTTCTCCTTTAGGATGTTTGATTTATGGCCTCAATGACTGAATTCTATTTACCTAAAGTGCCTGGATTATGGCTTCCTAAAACGCCTGGATTACCGCTGCCTCAGCAGCCTTCGATCAGACGGTAGTCTTCTTCTGTCAGCCGCAGATCCGGCGCGGAGAGCGAATCCTCGAGCTGCCCGATCCGTGAGCTTCCGAGAATCGGCATAACGGATGAACCCATGCCGGTAAGATAGGCGACTCCGATCGCTGCCGGAGACACGCCGTACTTGGCGCACAGCTGCTCCACCGCGATCGCGCGGCGGCGGTTGTCCGGATTCTTGTATTTCATCAGACCGCCGTTTGCTTTCAGCACGTCGTAGCCCTCTGCCGCTGTCGCGCCGGCCGCCATGATCTTGCTGAACAGACCGCTCGCCTGGGAAGTGTAGCACATGACGAGCATGCCGCTCTCTCTGTACAGCGGAATCTCCTCCGGCAGCATCGCGTACTGCGTCTTATCGCCGGGATTATCGGATTCGTCGTATTTGGCCATGCTCCACTCGATCTGGGATGCCGTAAAGGGCGTCAGACCATGCTCCGCGGCATAGGCATTGGCCTCCATAATCCGCTTAAAGCGCCAGTTGGAAGCTCCGATCGCGCGGACATAGCCTTTCTTGACAAAATCGTGCAGGGTCTCCATAACCTCGGCCATATCCATCTGCGGGTTGTCGCGGTGCAGGAAGTACAGATCCACATAATCTGTCTGCAGGTTCTTGAGAGACTCTTCCAGATCAAAGCGCAGATCTTTCTCCGTCAGACGGTTGAACGCACGATCCTCCATCGGCGGGTGCGCGCCTTTTGTCACGAGGAAAAGCTGATCTCTGTCAGACCGTCCCGCCAGATACTGTCCGATCATCGATTCGGAATAGCCGAATCCGCCGCCCGGCGCGTCAAATCCGTAAACCCGGGCTGTATCGATCACATTGACGCCCTGGGAACGGACGTAATCGATCGCCTGCGCCGCCTGCTCTGCCGAGTAGTGCTTACCGAAAGCGGTCGTCCCCAGCGCGATCGCCGAAAGCGTTCTGCCCTGAAACTGAATTGTTTTCATGTATCGTTCCCCCCTTCTGCTTTATCATGATCTGTTTCTTTTGTCCTATTATATCACAAATCGT
>CACZPA010000132.1 GCA_902782895.1 uncultured Eubacteriales bacterium | reverse complement strand
AGGGCGAAACAGGCCCACGTGGCGCAACGGGTGCACAAGGAGAGACCGGTCCGCGTGGAGCGACAGGTCCGCAGGGAGAAACGGGGCCACAAGGAGAGATGGGGCCGCAGGGTGAAACGGGCGAAAGAGGAATAAGTGTTATCGATGTTCAGCCTCAATACTGTTTATCGACATCAACAACGACAGCCACAGGTCTTTGGAAGAACACTCTTGAATACGAGAGCGGGAAGTACATCTGGACTAGAGAGAGAATCACTTTTAGTAATGGCTTCGTCAGCTTCAGCCTCGGGATTTATAACAGCGCCCTTACAGCTGCCTGCATCAATGCGGAGAACGCAAATCAAATAGCCACTAGCATAAATCAGTACTTCTGGCACACAGAATCGGGATCTGACACGGGTACGCATATAACGGAAATTCCACAAGAGGATTTCATCGATGATCCGGCAAACGGCGGCGGAAATATGCTCATGACATCTGGAGGAATGGCAGTAAGGGATGGACTTGATGAGCTTGCAATTTTTAGCGCCAGTGAAATAAGACTGGGGAAAACGAACGAACCGCACGTGTCGATAGAGGCGGAGAAAACGGAGTTCACAGGCGAAGACGGGGCAGTTGTCATCAAAAATAATGCAAATGGCGTGCGAACTTTTGATGAAGGAGGATGGAGACTTAATCAGGGAGATATAACTTACACACTAGCTCATACGCCGATCGACGGATCGTTTATCGTATATAGCTCTGGAGCGGCTCATCAAAGGAGAATAATGGATCCGAGCACAATCTCTTACAGTGGAACTGGAAAAACAATTACGGTTCACACGGGACCGGTTCCATCGGGGCTGCCGGCGGCATCGACATCAAAAATATACGTTATTTACGACACGGAAGAGTTCAAAACAACGTCAGTCGGAATAGGGAGATTCGAAGACGGCGATTTTGGGTCGGGGAGAAATGCGCTGGCGGTTGGCGAAAACACAAAAGCGTATGGGGAAAACTCAGCTGCTTTTGGAAGGGGAACGATCGCAAGAGGAGAAATTCAAGCCGTATTTGGGCAGTACAACAGCGAGGATAGAGAAAAACTGCTGATTATCGGCGACGGAATGGATGAGTGGAGCCGAAGAAATATTTTTACGGTGGATCGTGCCGGGAGCGTTTATTCGGCAAGTGGGTTGTTCAACGGAATCGATTTGGAACCCTATAGCATAGACTCAATAATACCAATTATATCTGAAAGCTCAGACGTAACAATAACGGGAGCTAAGTTAGTTGTCTGGGGCTTAATAGCGATGATCGAAGTGGATTGGAAAAACAACAATGCAATCACGGTTCCGGCTTATGGAAACATTTCGCCGAACGTATTGGTTGGAACGATAGAAAGTAAATACAGGCCGGCTTCATTTACAGCGCTGCATTCACACGGTGACGATGCAGGGGCAGCATGGTACACGCTTAGGGCGGACGGGGTCTTGGCTTTGGGCGCGATGGAAGGATACGGATCAGCAAGCAGAACAATCGCAGCTGGCTCGACGTTTAAGGCGTTCGGAACTTACATTTTAGCAAGCTGAAAGGAGGAACTATGCAGTTTGATTATGAGATAAGTCTTGATATCTTCCGAAGAAATTACGTGGAGATCGAATCAAGGCAGTACGACGATATGTCGAGACGAATCAAGATCCTGGTCACAAAGGAAGGCGAACCGATAGCAATTCCTTCCGGAACTGAACTGCGATGCGAAGTGAAGAAGCCGGACGGGACATTTGTAAAGAAAAACTGTTCTCAAGTGACAGAATCAGGGAAGACATATATCGTCATGACACTGACGTTTAATATGTTGGCGGCACACGGCACAGAGTGGATCGACATCATTATGCAGCATAACAACCAGATCCTGGGAACAATGTCCTTTATCAACAGGATCCGGAAGGCAGCGGTCCAGGATGACGATGTCATGTCAACGTCGGAAGCGCAGGAGCTGGTTGAAGCGATGGAAGAAGCGGAGACGCTGAGGACGGAAACGATAGAAGCTTCAGCATCAGCAAAAGACTCGGAGCGTATTGCGACGAGATCGGCAGCAGAAGCGACAGAAGCAAATACGACAGCACAGGCGGCCAGGATGGGAGCAGTGAACGCAAATACAGCCGCACAGCAGGCGAAAGATTCAGCCGTAGCGGCGAGAGACAAAGCGGAAGAATACGCAAACCAGGCTGCCGAATATGTCAATACAGGGAATTTGACCGCATACATCGGAATGGATGGATTACTCCATTTCGGGGCGATCATAGAGACGGTATAAGGAAGGAGGACAGTTTATGCCGGAGTTTAATATTGACTATGTACCTATTAATCACGAACAGGGCGAGCGCATTATAGAGGCGCTTGGCCAGATTGCCGGAAGCTCAACACAGAGCGCAGAGGTGCTGGACGCCACATTTAAAGCGCTTCTCGACGGAGAGAATACAAGCAGGGTATTCAATTCGTGGTACCCGCGCGCGAAGGCGCTCCAGGGAGAAAACGTGGATCGCTATGAGCTGCTGGACAGATTCGCGCTGATGGCAGCGGAAGCGAGATCAGACAAGACGTACACATTGAGATACTATCATCCGGATGTATCGGGCGACACAGCCATGACGCCGCTGGATGACATGGCAGAAATGGAGCAGGCCCAGGTGTATAACGACACTGATCAGATAATCGGAGACTGGACGGACGAAGATCCGCTCGGAGGATGGTACATCAGAGCAAATGCGCTGTCATTATCGGACGGAACGATGAATATCCTTGCGGTCGAAGGGGAGTCATCATTTGATATCTCGGGAGAATCTGCCCCGGTCTATACTTTCGCACTGGCCCTGTGGAAGAAAGAGTGGGACGACGGATCATATGTCTATAAGTCATGGGCCACAGTCAGAAAAGGAGATATGCATCCGTACCCGGGCGATGTCGCTCCGGACGGAACGAAGAGAAACCTGACATGGCATCCGTCATTCGGAGGAGGCCTGAATTCAAACGGAAACCTGACGTCAGGAGCGGGCATAGCTCCGTATATTTTTGCGTCGGCAAGCACCGGCCTGACAGCAGCAAGGAAGTGGAACAACTACGAAGGGCTGTGGAATGACTGCGACACAATATGGCTGCTCGACATGTGGCAGCTCCGTCATTGGAATCTGGAGAACTCCGGGATCCTCGAGGGATGCCTGAACTACAACCTGCAGTACGAAGTGGCAAAAGCGGAAACAGGAGTTAAACGGGTAATAGTAACCACGGGACAGGCGGCGAATCTCGTAGTCGGATCTTCCGTGGCGGTAGGCGATTACTCCGGAGGCAACGCGGATCGCGGCCAGGCGACAATGAGAAACATCGTGCCGATCGCGAGAATCGCTTCGATTGAGGAAGTGACGATTGATGGCGGAACATATGCGGCGCTGAATCTGGAAGTGGACGATACGTTTGATGTCATAGCCGGATCGAGAGTATCCACAATGCCGTGGTTCTCCGGATCGACGGAGAAAGTGCCGGGCCATAAAGATGGGTGTGTCGGATCCAAGACAGCCGGAAAGACTCCAATCAGAGTGATGGGCGTCGAGGCGATCGAAGGCGCTTACACTGTCGGGATCGAACCGCTCTACAATGTGACGGCCAATGCATCGGACAACACCAAATTTGACTATGCCATCTATGAATGCAGAGACTCCGTAAATCTGTCCGGATCTGTTACAGCAAATCATTTGCTCGTAAAGACTGCAGAAAAGGTTCCGTCAGGATGGCACTATGTGAAGTCGTTCTTCAGGACCGCGCTCGGGTATCTGTTCCCGGAAAAAATCGAGGGAGACTCAGCACACTGGATGAAATCGGCTTTCTTTGGCACGGGCTCCGCCGGCGTCCGCGTCCCCTGGCGCTTCCTGAATTTGCACAGCGGCGGGAGTGGCGGTCTGGCTGGCGGGGCTGGCAACGCTGCGCCGGGCGCCGCGAACTGGGGCGGCCGGCCTCGTTTATCAGGATCGGGCAAAAAGCGGGGTGAATGGGCAGCATAAGCTGCCCAGAGGGGGAAGTCCCCTCATATAACTACCAACAAATGAGAATAACGGGTATGGTGTGCGGCGGCTTTCAATGGCACGGGCTCCGCCGGCGTCCGCGTCCCCTGGCGCTTCATGAATTTGAACAACGGCGGGAATGGCGGTCTGGCTGGCGAGAATGGCAACAATACGCCGGGTAACGCGAACTGGAACAGCCGGCCTCGTCTATCATAGACGACAATGCATTAACGAGGTGAGGCACACCATGCGCGCGCGTAAGCGATCATCTGATAATACCGAAACCTCCGGATGGAGGACGGAAGAAATTCCGTGCGGTTAGTAGGCGCGGAGCGCATTCTGCCAGAAGATTGTGCGGCCGAAAGCCGTTTGTTCACTGATAAAAATGAGCGAGGATAAATGAGACAAAGATACAATAAAGGATCACATGAACTATACAAAAGAGCAGTAACGAAATTCCTGACAGGCAAGTGGCGTAGAAGCGACGTGCTGGTGATGGTAGAAAAATATGCAGGAATCCCAAGAAAATATATCCTGGATGCAATCAAAAGAAAAGATCTTGCGGAATTAAAAGAACTGAAAGAGGAAGCGATCGAGGCGATCACCGAAGAAACTGAAAACCTGATCGCAGAGATCAAAGAGGGCAGAAGGCCGGAAGAGATAGAAGATGTGCAGATCAGAAGGAGATACGATGGTTCCTGCAGAAAGGAAAGGGATATCGCGAAACTGAGCAACTTCCATCAAATCATAAACCACGTGATCTACGAAGAGCTGAAGCCGCTCCTGAATGCCAGGATCGAGCCGACACAGCACGCCAGTATTCCGGGAAGAGGACAGACAGGCCTCAAAAGGCAGGTGAGTCATTACTTAAGGAGCGAGCTGCCAATTTGCTACTTTCGTGAAGCTGGATGTAGTGAGCGCCTATCAGTCGCTTAAATACAGCACCGTCATCGGACTGATCGAAAGGGAAGTACCGAGAGCGAAAGAGGTTCTGACACTTTTGAAATTCGTTGAGACAATTGCTCCGGACGGACATCTGATCATAGGAGGATACATAGATGCATGGCTCTTTAATTTTGCGATGTCATATGCAGTACGGGAGTCTTACAGATCCGGATCCGTAAGGAGAGGAAAACGCATTAATGACGTCACGAGGTGCGCGACATATATGGACGACATCCTGCTGCTGACGCCGAGCATCAAAGGAGCGAAAGCAGCGATCAGATCCATATCGAGGTATCTGGATAAAGAGCTGGGCCTGCAGATCAAACGGACGAGTGGGATCGTAAAGCTCTTTTCGATAGAAGAGGAACGGAACAGGAAACTGTCGAAGAGGAAGTTGCTGAGAGGGGTGCCAATGATCGACATGGCAGGATACAGAATCTCGAGGACGCACACATCGATCAGGTCAAGGACGTTTAAGAAACTAAGACGACAATACATCAGGGCGTGGAGAGAGTACACAAACGAACTTACGATGTCAGAAAGAAGGGCACGCGCGATTATCAGTTATCACGGTTATCTGAAAGAAACAGATTCATACGGAATAGCCATGAAGTATCACGACGCCGAGCTGACGGAAATGGCAACGCGGATCATTTCGGCGAAGGCTAAATTTCAAGAAAGGAAAAGAAGAGATGGTTTACGAAAATGTACAATCAAATGCGGAGCTCCCGAAGGTGCTGGTGGAATATCTGCCGGATGACAGGACAAAGGTCATCCTGACAAAGGATAACACGCAGGACGAAGAGGGAGCATTCACCTGCTCGATGGCAGAGTTCTTTCTCCCGGAGGATAGAGAGGAGACAGAAGAAAGTATTGAGGAAAGCTTTGAAGCATGGTGGAAATATGCTGAAGCGGAAGGTGAGGATATAGCCTCAACAGAGGAGCGCATCGAGGCTCTCGAGGAAGCGATAGACACGATCATCACCATGCTGATCGACGGATGAAAGGAGGAGCTATGTATAACTACATCAAGCTGAGATACAAAATGAAAAAGATTACAGCTGCAGAAGTGTGGGCATATGTAGACAGCGGAGTGCTGACGGAAGAAGAGGCTGAAAAGATATGCGGTGCGAGACCGGCTTAAACCAGACGGAGCTGCTGAAGCTGATCGAGGAACTGGAGGAAATTAATAGCACGCAGGCAGACATGATCACTAAACTGAGCAGGACGATCAGAATGCTGTCCGCAGACGACGAACAAGGAGGGAAAACAGATGGAGGCATTTATCGGGGTACTGCTGGGAGGCGGGATCCTCACATTCGCGCAGTTTTTAATAACCAGGTACGACAATAAGCACGACCGGCTCAGGACCGTGATCGACATGATTAAGACTCTTGAGAAGAAGGTGGAACAGGTCGAGAGAAAAGGGGATGAACGCGCAGCTATTGCAGCCAGGGTAAGAATCATTAGATTTGGAGACGAGCTCCAGACCGGAAAGCTACACAGCAAAGATGCGTTCGATCAATGCATGTCGGACATTACTTTCTATGATGAATACTGCGGCCAACATCCAGAGTTCCGGAACAACCAGACAAAAATGACGGTACAATACATCAATTCCAATTATGCCGAACGGCTTGAAAAACATGATTTTCTGTAAAGGAGAGAAAGATGACAGAGAAATTAGTGTTCAATATCTTACTGGCACTCGTGGT
>CACZPA010000131.1 GCA_902782895.1 uncultured Eubacteriales bacterium | reverse complement strand
GTTTTCAGAACGGAGAAGGAGGGATTTGGACCCTCGCGCCGGTTACCCGGCCTACGCCCTTAGCAGGGGCGCCTCTTCGGCCACTTGAGTACTTCTCCATGGCTTACGGCGCTAGCTGTCAAGAACTAGCTTCTATATTATACACAATGCCCTCCCGATTTGTCAAGAACATTTTATACACAAGGAGTCAAAATCATGGAAATTTACAATGTACAGATGAATCATCTGCAGGATCCGGTCGGTTACCGCATGCAGCGGGTCGTCCTTTCGTGGAAAGTCCGCGGTGCCGCCGGCAAATGCCAGAAGGCTGCCCGCGCGGTTGTGGCCGCTGATCCCGAGATGCGGCAGATCCTGCTCGACACCGGTATGACAGCGGACGCTGACAGTCTGGCCTGGGAACTGCCGGTCGAGCTGAAGCCCCGGACCAGATACTATTTCACCGTAACCGTCGAGAGCGATGCCGGCGAAACCGCGACGAGCTCTGTACATTTCTTTGAGACCGGCAAAATGGACGAGCCCTGGACCGGCCGATGGATCAGCTGTGACAGCACCGAGCCGCGCCATCCGTATTTTGAGAAAACCATCGCCCCGAAGAAATCGGTCAAATCCGCGCGTCTCTATATCAGCGGCCTCGGCCTCTATGAAGCTTATTACGGCGATGTCCGCATCGGCGACGAATATCTGACACCGTACTGCAACGATTATAACCAGTGGGTGCAGGTACAGACCTATGACATGACGGAGATCCTGCAACAGGCGGAAGCCGGTGCTCCCGGCAAGCTGTCCGTCCTCCTTGGAAACGGCTGGTACAAGGGCCGTTTCGGCTTCAAGGATATCGGCCGCGTCGGGTATTTCGGCGACAGCTGGAAGCTGCTCGCGGAGCTGCATATCGCGTATACGGACGGCACCGAGGACGTTATCGGCACCGATGAAAGCTGGACCGTACGCCGCTCTACGATCACTTTCTCCAACATCTACGACGGTGAGCACCGTGACGATACGCTGCCGGAGCTGCCGCCCGAGCAGGCGGTCTTCTGCGACGCGCCAAAAGGCAAACTGACCGACCGCATGAGTACTCCGGTCCGGATCCGCAAGACTTTCGAGCCGGCGGAGCTGATCCATATGCCAAAAGGCGAGCTTGTTTTCGACATGGGACAGGAATTTACCGGCATTTTCCGCCTGAAGGTATCCGCGCCCAAGGGCAAGCTTATCCATATCCAGACCGGTGAGATTCTGCAGAACGGCTGCTTCTACAATGAAAACCTCCGCTCCGCCAAGTCTGAGTATTTCTTCACATCCAACGGCGAAACCGTCCTGCTGCAGCCGCATTTCACCTTCTACGGCTATCGTTATGTCAAAATCGAAGGCATTCCGGACCTCCGCAAGGAGGACTTTGTCGGATATGCCCTTTACAGTGAGGTTCCGGACCGCGGGACCATGGAGACCGGCCACGCGCTGCTCAATCAGTTCCTCTCCAACGTCCGCTGGGGACTGCGCAGCAACTTTGTGGACGTCCCGACCGACTGCCCGCAGCGCGATGAGCGCATGGGCTGGACCGGCGACGCGCAGGTCTTCTCCCCGACCGCGACATATCTTACGGACACCTATGCTTTCTATGCGAAATATCTGTACGACATGTACCAGGAGCAGCTGCTTCTGGACGGTATGGTGCCGAATGTCGTCCCTGCGTGCGGGCTGGACGGCACAGCAACCGTATGGGGCGACGCGGCCTGCATCATGCCGTGGAATCTGTATCTTTTCTACGGGGATACGCATATTCTGGAAGATCAGTATGAAAGCATGAAGGCCTGGGTGGAATATATCCGCCGTGTAGACGGGACGGATCACCACTGGAGAGATGTTTTCCACTTCGGCGACTGGCTCGCTCTTGACAACATGAATGGCAACCCGGAGGAAGTCCGCGGCGCAACGGATGAAGCTTTCATCGCGAATCTGTATTATGCCGCCAGCGCGGAGATCGTGAGCAAGACCGCGCACGTGCTTGGCAAAGCCGAGGACGAAACCGCGTACCGCGCGCTTGCCGACGAGCAGTACAGCGCCGTTAAAAAAGAATTCTACAGTGCGACCGGCCGCTGCTGCATCAAGACGCAGACCGCGCTGCTTCTGACGCTCAAATACCATCTGTCCGACAACGTGGAGCTGACCAGAAAACAGCTCACCGAGCTCTTCGCGAAGGCCGGCGACAAGCTGAGGACCGGTTTTGTCGGCACGCCTCTGATGTGCGGAATCCTCTCCGACAACGGTATGGACGGCCTGGCCTGGAAGCTGCTGCTGAATGAGGATTATCCCGGCTGGCTGCATGAGATCAAGCTTGGAGCGACTACGGTCTGGGAGCGCTGGAACAGCATCCTTGACGACGGAACCATCTCCGGCACCAGCATGAACAGCATGAACCATTATGCGTACGGTTCCGTTGTGGAATGGATGTTCCGCCATATCGCCGGTCTCGACGTCGGCGCTGCCCTGCCGGACGGAACGCCTGCCGCGGGCTGCCGTTACATGAAGATCGCGCCCGCGCTGCACACCGCGCTTGGACATCAGGAGACCGTCTATGACTCTCCTGCCGGCGAATACAGGAGCAGCTGGACGATCACGGATCCGGCCCATGTAACGGTCTCCGTAACAGTGCCTTTCGGCTGCACGGCGGATCTTGTCCTGCCCGGCGCAAAGGATAACGCGCCTATCGCGCTGACCGCCGGCAGCTATACGTATTCTTACAAGCTGGACGTGGCACTTGTATAACCTGCCCGGCTTGACTTTTGGACCTGTTTCCGATATAGTAAAACTACAGATATCAACTTTTCGACAGGAGTGAGAACGACATGGAAGAACTCACGAATCAGAATATAAACGAATCTGTCCCGGAGGACAGTTCTGCTGCTATGAACAATCCGGCTCCCATAGGCGATTCCTCCGCCGACAATTCCTGGGGGCTTGTCCTCTCGGGTGGCGGCGGCAAAGGCGCTTATCAGGTCGGTGTGTGGCGCGCGCTGTGCGAGCTCGGCTGGGACACCAGGATCAAAGCGATCTCCGGCGCGTCGGTCGGCGCGCTCAATGCCGTACTGCTTTCCGGCGTCTCTCTGCCGCGCGCGGAGGTCATCTGGAAAAGCATCACGCCGCTGCAGTTCCTTGACATCGATATCCCGCTGCAGGGGGACGGCATCTTTTCCCGGGAAGGCCTAACACAGCTGATCCAGGCCAATCTCGATCTGTCGAAGGTCAGGGACTGTCCCGTGGACCTGTACGCGGACACCTCGCAGATGGAGGAAGACGGACATTACATAACCCGTTATTACCATCTGAATGAGAAAAATGCGATGGAGATCCAGCAGATTCTGCTGGCCTCCTCCGCGATTCCTGTCGCCTATTCGTCCGTCACGATCGACGGGCGGCCGCAGCGGGACGGCGGATATACAACGCCCTATCCCGTCAAGCCGCTCCGTGATCTGGGTCTGAAGAAGATTCTCGTCGTCGCGATCAGCCTGACGGATTTTGATCCCGCGCTGTATCCTTCGCTTGATTTTACCGTGATCAAGCCGAGCCGCGACATCGGGCAGCTGCTCGACGGAACACTGGATTTCTCCGCGAAAGGCGCTGAATACCGGATGGAGCTGGGTTACCGCGATGCTCTGCGCACGCTTCGCGCCTATGAATCCGGTGAGCTGGACGATCCGGAATACGCACGGGCCCACGCCATCGACGCCGATACGGATTATCAGCAGATCAAGGTTGATCTGCGCAAACAGCAGCTCGCGCAGAATGTGGACGAGCATAAGAGCAAGCTGGATGATTTGCTCAAAAAATACGGAATAAAGGATCTCGACCTGTAATATCATGAATAAGAAGCTGAACGTATGCCTGATCAACGACTCCTTCCCGCCTGCCATTGACGGAGTCGCGACCGCCGTCGTCAACTACGCGACGATCATTCAGGAAAAACTGGGGCAGGCAACTGTTGTCACGCCGGATTATCCTGAAGCGGATGATTCGGTCTTTCCTTTTCCGGTAGTCCGCTATCCGAGCCTGAATACGACAAAACTCGTCGGATACCGCACCGGCGTGCCGCTTTCCACCGGTACGATCGATAAGCTCGAATCCGGTGATTTTCATCTGATTCATACGCACTGCCCGATCACGTCAGCGATTCTGGCGCGGATCCTGCGCGACCGGATCCATGTGCCGCTGATTCTGACCTATCATACCAAATTTGACATCGACATCGCGAACGCAATCCGCGGCAAGAGTCTGCAGAAGACCGCTATCCAGATGCTGGTCGACAACATCTCCGCTTGCGACGAGGTCTGGACCGTCAGCCGCGGCGCCGGAGAAAACCTCCGCTCTCTCGGTTATGAGGGCAAGTATATTGTGATGCCCAACGGCGTTGATTTTCCGAAAGGACGCGTCAGCGATGCGCTGATCAAGCAGGTTTCTGAAGGATATGATCTGCCGGAGGGCGTACCGGTCTTTCTTTTCGTCGGCCGGATGATGTGGTATAAGGGTATCCGCATCACGTTGGACGCGCTGAAGCAGCTGGCCGCAGACGGGCAGGATTTCCGCATGGTCTTCATCGGCGGAGGTACCGACAAGGATGAGATCATCGCCTACACAAAAAGACTCGGCCTGTCCGGCCAAGTCATTTTTATTCCGCCGATTCATGACAGAGAAGCGATCCGCGCCTGGTACTGCCGGGCCGATCTTTTCCTCTTCCCGTCTACTTTTGATACAAATGGTCTTGTCGTGCGCGAATCGGCTGCCTGCGGCCTCGGGAGCGTCCTGATTCAGGGCAGCTGTGCCGCGGAGGACGCGACAGACGGTCAGAACAGTTTTCTGATTGAGGAAAACGCCGACGCAATGGCAGCTGTATTGCGCCGGGTCTGCAAGGATCCGGAAGCAATGCGCCGCATCGGTGAAAACGCCGAATCCGATCTGTATATTTCCTGGGAAGACGCTGTTACAAACGCCTATGACCGTTACGCGTATGTTCAGGAGAACTACAGAGCCGGCATCTATCCGGAGCACGACACTTTCTCGGACTTTATCTTCCGCGCACTGGGCGGCGGTATGGATATGCACATTCAGGCGCTGCACAAGCGGGATCAGAACCTTCAGGAAATGAACGCGCTGCGTGACCGCGCTTTTGATCTGATCGAAGAAGCGCAAAGCAGCATCGAAAAAGATCTGCACGACTTCGGAGATTATCTGGACCGATTCCACTGATTACATCTGGTGCTTGACCATTTCGTATTCGTCACCGTTGCGGTAATACGGGCAGCCTTCCCTCCTGTCCTGCATGACGTGCTCGGCCTCGTCTTCGTCCATATCGACCGTGCAGTAATAATACTGCTCGATCTCGTCATACTGATAATAGGCACAGTAATCACACTGCGATCCGCTCATTTTTTAGCACCTCTCGTTTTCAGGAAATAAGTGAAGCCTGCCGCCAGAATCAGCAAAGCGATCCAGATAAAAGACGTTTTCAGCGAGCTGTCCGTCGATCTGGGCCGCTCGGCGATCTCCGCGAAGGAAAGGCTCCGCGCGATTTCCTCCGTCTGTGCTGTGACCTCATCGGAGATCACAGTGCCGGAGGTAAAAGTCAGCTCGATACCCTGCCCGTTGACAACCGTGTAATACTGGATTCCATAGAGCCTGCTGCCTGTTTTCTCGTTATTCCATGAAAGGCGCAGCCATTTGACGGGATCCGCTTTTACCATCGTATAGGCCACGTCCCTGTAATCGGCTTTTGTCAGGCGATCCGCCAATGCATTGCCCAGGTTGTTGACAGCGTCGTCTCCGTAATCTCCGTAGTTCCACTGGTCCTCACTGGTCTCTCCGGTCGTGGTAACAAGCCGCAGATGGACTCCCTCCGCGTTATCCGCTGTCAGGAGCTCTCCAGCTGCAGCCTCCGCCTGTGTCCAGCCTTCCGGCAGATTCAGAACCGCTTTAATCTCTCCGAGAACGACCTCTTCGGCCCTTGCCGGAATAATAATGCCAATCATCATCGCGAGCAGAACGATCAGCGCGATAATCGCGCGGATCCTGTTCGCTTTTTTCTTACGTTTCGACTGATTAGAACGTGACATGTTTCTCTTATTAAGCGCGGGCTCTGCCCGCGTCAATTCCTTTCCTGAAATGCCCGGATCAGCTCTGCGCCGATCCCGGTAAGCGTCTCCGCGTCATACGATCCGAATCCGACGAGGAAACAGGGCTTTTGCTGCTTTTTCCTGCTGCCGTACCGGGCCATTCCGGTGATCCGGATGCCCCGCCGGATACAGCGCTGCCACAGCTCTTCTTCCGTCAGATCTTCTCCGCAGAGGATCTTCGGATCCACGTGAAGAATCAGATACAGCCCTCCGCTCAGATTGCCGAGCCGGATCCCCGGCGCGCGCAGCGCGGCTGCAAGCGCCTGCTGTCTGCCCCGGTACACCTTGCGCATCCGGTTCAGATGCCTCTCATAATACCCCTGTTTGAGAAATTCCGCAAGAGTGAATTGTTCAAATGAGGGAACTGAACACGCATATCCGTGAAACATCGCGCGGAAACGTTCTACAAGTGGGATCGGCAGCACCATGTAGGCGATTCGCAGGGACGGAGCAAGGCTCTGCGCAAACGTGTAGAAATAGATCACGCTGTCCTCGCCGCCCATCCCCTGCAGGGACGGCACAGGGCTGCCGGAGAAACGGAACTCGCTGTCATAGTCGTCCTCGATAATATACCGTTCCGGCGCGGAAGAAGCCCATTGCAGCAGCTCCTGCCTTCTGCCTGCGGAAAGGATCGCGCCGGTCGGGAACTGATGTGCCGGAGTAACATGCGCGACCTGCGCGTTGGAATTGCGCAGATCGGCGACCAACAGGCCGCGCTCGTCGACAGGGATCTGTACCGTCTTGATCCCGAAGTTCCGGAGAATCTGTTCCACACGAGGGAATCCGGGAGACTCGACAGCATACGCTTTTTTCATACCCAGAAGCTGTACCAGCAGAGCAAGCAGCGTCTCGGTACCGGCTCCGACAACGATCTGATCCGGAATGGCCTGGACTCTACGGTACTGATACAGATATTCGCAGATCGCTTCCCGCAGGGGAAGGATTCCCTGCGAAGGTCCGCTCTGCAGCAGTTCTCCGCCATGATCGAGGAGCATTCTCCGCATCAGTCTTGCCCAGATCGTAAACGGGAACTTTGAAGAATCAACACCGGAGGTGCGGAGATCGTAGCGATACGCTGCATTGTCCTGATTCTCCGTCATGGTATTGTGTTTTGGCGTTGACGGAGTTGTACGGATCTCCGTCTTCAGGACTTCATATCCGCTCCGCTCCTTGGAACGGATATAACCTTCATCATCCAGCTGCGCATAAGCCATCTCGATTGTGCTGCGGCTTACGGACAGATATGCGGAAAAAGCTCTGGAGGAAGGCAGCCGGCTGCCGCCTTCGAGTCTCCCCGAGCGGATTTCCTCGCGGATATATTCATAGAGCTGGACATACAGAGGCGTATCGCTCTGCCTGTCCAGAACGGGCGTCAGCATGGTCTTTTCTCCACGGACAAGGTTACGGGTCCAAGCAGTCCGGACGGCTCAAACGGCATGGAAAGGCTGAACGGATCGCGCAGTTCTTCCTGCTGGGCCAGCGTATTGACAACCCGAACACAGAGTTCATTCATGCCGGGGTTAAAGAGCTTGCTGTCAATCATCAGGCGATATGGCGGAGCAATCCGGACTCCGGCGGACTGACCGTTGACAAAGATCTCCGCTGTCTCATAGACTCTGCCAAGATCGATACAGACTCTGCCCGGCTGCTCTGTAAGATTTATCTCCGTCACGTAATCGATCGTGCCGGAGAAGTCCGGGAAAGCATCCGGCGCGGAGATATCTCCAAGTTCCACAAGGCGCTCATCACAAGGTTGCTGCTCGCCGGCGCGGATCATCGTCCGTTTCCAAGGTCCGGCTACATTGACCGTCACCTCGTCCGTCATGCAATCATTCTCCGCCGCATCCATGACGGAGTTGATCAGGATGTGTGCCTCATAGGGCTGCAGGACAACATGTACACGTCCATCCTGCGTCTCCGCTTTCAGAACACGGTTATCAAAGGCATCATACCATGTCACTGCATCGCCAAACGGCGTGCTGACCCATGTATCAATCGCGTGTACCGGATCTTCATTAAAGAACAGGATCATTTCTCCGTCATGGCGGACATAGTGATAGGTGCGCAGATAGGGCTGCGGATGATCGGTCCGGACTTCTCCGTAACCGGCAGCCCGTAGTGCCTGCGTAAGCTCGGCCGTCCCGACGACATCTCCGTCAGGCTGCATACCGGTCGGCACCTTCTGCTCCGCCGAGAGGATCTCCGGCTTATCTTCCAGATACAGGACCTTTACGCCGGCTGCCGCGGCCTTGCGGATCCATTCCGCAAGCTCCTGACGGATATACGATCTCCGGCTGGCCACAAGAACTCCAAGTTTTTCATCTGAGCTGACGCATATCTTGCCGTCTTCAATTCCGCATTCCATCAGGTATTCCTCCGGCACGATGCGGTAATCGATCTGCACGCGGTTCAGCTCCAGCGCAGCTTCCTCAAGAGGCTGGCTGTTTTCACTGTCCATCCATTCACCCTCTGCGGAATATAGCAGGCAGATCTCCGGCACGGCTTTCCCGCCGCTGATCAGATGGCTCACACGATTCATATAATTCATCACATAACGGAAATACGGAAACTGCGGATTGTTGCCGCGCGCATAGAAGTGCGGCGGGCAGTCCGGATCCGGGAAATCCGCCATTGTGAACGCGTGCGGAACATAGGTATTGATGCCGCGGACCAGCATATGGTCCGTCAACCATTTCATCAGCTTCAGCCCTTCCGCCCAGCCGTACGCGCCATAGATCTCACACATCGCCATGCCATGTTTCTTCGGATCGATCGCCGCCAGCGAAGAACCCATCTTCGCGAGCAGGTTGTGGAAGAACTTTCCGTTATAGAGCTGCTGTCCTCCGATGCGGAAGAACTGCGTATCCTCCATGCCGGGACGGATCTGCTGCAGCACGACATCGATTCCGGCCATATCCTGCCCTTCCAGCGAACGGAAGAAATGTCCCGGTCCGTGTCCGAGTCTGGCGTGACTGCCGCTGTCCTCGATAATGTGCCCAATATACTGTACGCCGTGCGCCCTGCACCAGTCGCCGAGCTGTTCGCTGAAATTGACCCGGAAGAGATCCGTCACCGTGTCCATGAAATCATATCGTGCCCCAGGGCTGATCTCCGGAACCTCAAACCAGCAGGCCAGCAGCTTTTTGCCGAATTCCCCGCCCCATTTCGCCTGCAGTTTTTCCCTCGCCTCCGCGCACCAGGGCAGCATCATGTCCGGATTTCCCATCTGCGAAATGCCCGGTGTATTGCTGCCGCCGGAATTGCCCATCTGCGGCTCGTCAGAGAAAAAGCCCAGCAGCGTCTTGCCGAATTCGTCTTTATAATGGTCCCAATGCGGCTCATAGCAGATATCCAGCAGCAGACGGACC
>CACZPA010000130.1 GCA_902782895.1 uncultured Eubacteriales bacterium | reverse complement strand
ATGTTCCAGACAGCAGTTCTCCAAAGACTGCCGTTTTTAATAATTCTTTCCTGAGAATCTGCAACCTTTCCGGATAAAACCGTACTTATAGAGTGAAAGGCCTTTTAGGAATCGCAAATGAGGTGAGGTGACAAACAACATGGATGATGCCGAGATCATTGAACTTTTCTTTGCCCGCGATGAACGCGCGATAGCAGAAACAGACAGAAAATACGGCAGGCTGTGTTTCAGGATAGCCGAGAATCTTCTGCACAGCAAGAACGATTCGGATGAGTGCGTAAATGATACGTACCTCGCGGTCTGGAACAGAATACTGCCGGTCCGTCCGTATAATTTCACTGCCTTTATCTGTCGGATCACAAGGAATCTGTCCCTAAAGAAGCTGGATGCACTTCACGCCAAAAAGCGTTCTGCTGATCAGACCGTATCCATCTCAGAACTCGGAGAAACTATTCCGGACGACCGCTTTGCCCCGGGTATCGGGGACGAAGAAGCCGGAAGGCTGATCAGTGTCTTTCTTCGAGGCGAAAAAGAACTGAACCGCAATGTGTTCATCCGCAGATACTGGTTCTTCGATTCGATTCGCAGTATTGCAGAGATGTATTCGCTGAGTGAAAACAATGTCAAATCCATGCTGTTCCGCACCCGCAGCAGACTGCGTGATTATCTGAAGAAAGAAGGTTTTGATCTATGAGTATACCAAGAATAATCGAAGCGATGGATCATATCGACGATGATCTGATATCCGGTGCTGCAGATTTCAAAAGAAACGTGAACAGAACTGTCTGGGTCAGATGGGCTGCTGTCGCCGCCTGCCTATGTCTGGCTGCTGCAGGACTCTTTATCCGGCACCAGATCGCGTCTTCAAAGTCTGCATCCACTGACCCTGTCTCTTCTGAAAGCGGTGTCACAATCCCGGAAAGAAAGTTTACCCTGTCTGCGGACAGCAACGCTGATTCGAGTATGATTGCGTTTTTCATCTATCAGGGACATGTCTATGTCTTTTATGAATGGTCTGATAATACAGAGATTGCCGGTGAGTATCTCGGAACCGCAACCGGACTCATCAATGAATGGACACCCAAAGACGGATATGTAGAATTCGCAGGAAGCATAAAAGGAGATTTCTATTCCGTGAAAGGTTATGATCCTTCCTTTATGCTCTGTTTAAAAGAAACAGACGGTGCCCTCTCTACATACATCTGTGACAACGGAATTACTCTCACATACGGATCGGAACTGTACGAAGACCGGCTGCATCTAACAGGCAATTACAACGCTGTCCAGTATGAAACACGTGAATCATGGTATTACAGCAAGAACAAACTGTATCAACTAGACGAAAGCAGCGGGGTCATCAGCCGTTTCATTGATCAGCTCGACAAAGCCGCGTTTATGTCCTGGCAGGACGTTCCGGCAAGAGAAGGCAAGACGATTATTACCAGCTATGATACCGAGATCTACCATCTGTATTTCAGGATGAAAGATGGCATGACCATTCATCTTCGATTATATGAGAACGGATATGTCCGTTTCCAGGGACTGTTGGACGTCTGTGTGCAGGTACCGGAGGACTGCTTCAATGCGCTGACCGGAATGCTGCAAGAAAACATCGGGAGCTGAGCCGGATCCTTGCATCGGATCCGGATAATGCAAGAAAACAGACATGGTCATAACGGCCATGTCTGTTTTTTTGTGAATCATGAATCGGTTCTGTCTGAATAACGGATCAGAACGTGATGAAGTCCGGATCACGCATGGTGCTCCACTCGCCCTGGATCCCGCTGATGAGCTTGACGTCCTCATCGGACAGCTCGAAATCAAAGATCTTGGCGTTGGACGCGATTCTGTCGGGATTGACGGACTTGGCCAGCGGCAGATAACCCATCTGCAGGCTGTAGCGCAGGCAGATCTGCGCGATCGAACGGTTGTATTTCTCTGCCAGTTTCTTCATCTCTTCGGAGCTGAAGATGGAGCCGTGTCCCATCGGGCTGTAAGCCTCGATCAGCATCTCGCGGCCGCGGCAATAGCGAACAGTTTCTCTCTGCGTGAGTCCCGGGCCAAGCTTGATCTGATTGACCATCGGTCCGACGTTAGCCGTCTTGTAAAGTTTATCCAAATGGTGCGGGAAGAAATTGCTGACGCCGATCGAACGGACGTAGCCTTCTCTGTACAGCTTCTCAAAAGCCTTCCAGGTCTCGGCGTTCTTCTCTTCCCAGCAGTCGTGGAAATCGCCCGGTACCGGCCAGTGGATCAGATACAGATCGATATAATCCAGTCCCAGCCACTTGATGGAATCATTGAAAGCGGCCAGTGTGGACTCATATCCGTGCTGCGGGTTGCGGAGCTTGGTTGTGACAAAAAGCTCATCGCGCGCGATGCCGCTCTCGCGGATCGCCTTGCCTACGCTCTCTTCGTTACCGTAAGCCGTAGCCGTGTCGATATGACGGTATCCGCTCTCCAGCGCGGCTCTGACGGATCTCTCCGCCTCATCACCGGAAGCCGCAAGCCAAGTGCCGAAGCCAAGGCATGGGATCTTAACGCCGTTATACAGCGTATAGGTATCTGTTAAATTCTTCATTGGTGACCCTCCTGTATATAATTATTTAGTTCAGACTGTTGAAAAACGGCTGCCCGCCCGAGATCAGATCGTCCTGCGGATCCAGTCGCAGCACAGATCGATCCATCCCGCGACTTCCGGAATCACCATCTCCGGATCCCCGTTGCAGGTATGTTCATTGGCCAGCGCGAGACCATGCGTTCCTTTCGGATAGATATGCAGCTCGAACGGAACCTTCTTTGCGGACAGAGCTTTACTCATCCGCAGCGCGTTTACGACGGGAACCGCGGGGTCTGTCGCCGTATGCCAGATAAACGCCGGCGGGTTCTCTTCGGTGACGTGATTCGGGATATACGCGAACTTGCGCATCTCCGGATCATTTATCAGCTCTCCGCACAGACGCTGTGCGAAGGGGCCGGGATTTGCTTCGTCCTCACCCGCGCTCACAACCGCGTATCCCAGGAAAACACCGTTCGGACGGGCCTTGCGGCAGTCGATGCCGGCTTTCTCGATCCTCTTGTCATTCCAGAATGTCGCGATCGCGGCGGACAGATGTCCTCCGGCTGAAAAGCCTCCGATCACGATCTTCTCCGGATCGAGATCCCACTCCTCCGCGTGTTCGCGGATCAGGCTGATCGCTCTGGCCGCGTCCAGCAGCGGCTTCGGGTACGTGACCGGTTTCAGCGAATACCGCAGGACAAATGTGTGATAGCCCTTCGCGGCAAAAGCCATCGCGATCGGCTCGCCTTCCCGCGGGGACAGATGTGTATATCCGCCTCCGGGACATACAATTACGGAAGTAAAATGCTGTGGCTTCTCACCCGGCATTGTTTCCAGCAGATAACACTCCAGTACCGGATCACCCTGATCCGGCGTCGCGTCCAAATGAAAGCTTAAAAACCTCATCGTGACCCTCCTTTTCTTTTTCTATAGCTGCAGCGCTTACTCCAGGCCGAATGTCCTTACCAGCCAGTCAGCGCTGAGCGGCAGCCATTTCGCGACCTCCGGGATATTCCGCTCCGGATGCCCCTGCATAACGCGGCGGTTCGCAAGCGACAGGCCGTGATTCCCGCTCGGGAAAACATGCAGTTCAAACGGAATCTTCTTTGCAGAAAGCGCTTCCGCCATCATCAGGCTGTTCTCGACCGGCACCCCTCCGTCCGCGGCCGTATGCCACAGGAACATCGGAGGCGTATTCTCCGTAACGCGGGATTCCAAAGCCATCGCTTCCCGCAGCTCACCGATTCTGTCCCCCAGCAGGCTCACAACCGAGCCCTCATGGCAGAGCCCTTCTTTTGTCGTAATGACGGAATACCCGAGAATACAGGCATCCGGACGGGCTTTTAACGGATCAAGACCCGCTTCCCGCACCTCCGGGCTGTCCCACAGACAGCCAAGTGTCGCGGCCGCGTGTCCGCCCGCCGAGAAGCCAAGGATCGCGATTTTCTCCGGATCGACGTTCCACTCCTCCGCATGCTCGCGGATGACGGAAAGCGCACGCGCGCCATCGAGCAGCTGCGCCGGATAATGCGCGTACGGAGCCAGGCTGTAGTACAGCACAAAGGTCTGGAAACCGTAACCCGAATAGGCCATCGCGACCGGCTCGCCTTCGTGCGCGGCCAGATGCGTATAACCGCCTCCCGGATATACCACGACCGCCGGAAGCTTCTTCTCCGGATCCTGCGGCATCGGCTCCTGCAGATAAGCCGTCATATAAGGCTCGTGCTCTCCTGTTTTATCGGATAATGGAATATCAAAAACTCTCATGACCTATGACTCCTTTATCATTTTATCCATTTTGGTTCTTTTCTGTCTGGGTGCGCCTTATTCTGCTTGCCGCAGTCAAGGACACTATCTTATACACATCCGCGGATCTCGTTGACGTCGTGAATACCAAGCTTTTCCAGTGTCTCTTCCAGCTCCCGCAGCACGCGCACCGGAGCCTGAGGATCGGTCAGACAGACCGTTCCAAGCGCCACAGCGGACGCGCCGGCCATCATCATCTCCACCACGTCCTCGCCGGTCGAAACACCGCCCATACCGAGAACCGGTACATCCACGGCGTGTGCCACCTGCCAGACCATCCGGACGGCAACAGGCTTGACCGCCGGTCCGGAGAAACCTCCCACTCCTCTTGCGAGAATCGGTTTCCTCCTGCGGATATCGATCCGAATGCCGAGCAGCGTATTGATCAGCGACAACGCGTCCGCGCCGCCCGCGACAGCAGCCCGTGCGATCTCCGTGATATCCGTCACGTTCGGACTCAGCTTCACGATCACAGGTTTATCCGCGATCTGCTTGACAGCCTTAACGACCCGTTCCGCCATATGCGGATTCGTCCCGAAAGTCATTCCGCCCTCTTTGACATTGGGACAGGAAATATTGAGTTCAAACAGATCGATCCCGTCCGCGCCGCGGAGCATCTCCGTAACCTGCTCATACTCTTCGATACTGTGACCGGCAAGATTGACGATCACCCGCGTATCAAACTGCTTCATATACGGAATCTCATGTTCCAGATACTCTTTTGCGCCAGGATTCTGCAGACCGACGGAATTCAGCATGCCGCCGTAGGTTTCCGCGATACGGGGCGTCGGATTGCCGTTCCAGGGTTCTGCCGAGACGCCTTTCAGCGTAACCGCGCCAAGAATCGACGGATCGTAGAACTGTCCCGACGCTTCCGGATTATAGGTGCCGGAAGCCGTTACCAGAGGATTCTTCAGCGAAACGCCGGCAAAATTCACTTTCAGTTCCGGTTTCATTCGAAGATCACTTCCTCTCCGTTAAATACAGGGCCGTCCTTGCAGACCGAAGCAAGTCTTTCGCCGTCCTGCTCGATGCCCGGCACTCTGAGCCTGACCGGACAGCCGGCACACGCGCCGTATCCGCAGCCCATACGCGCTTCCAAAGAGAAGAAACTGCGCAGCTCATACTGTGACTGCCAGTTCTGGAGCGCTCTGAGCATCGGCACCGGACCACAGGAATACAGGATTCCTTCATGATCCATGTCCCTGGCCATGACCTGACGATACTCCATCGCGTCGATAACATTGCCCATAAAGCCGGACGCTCCGTCATCGCTTGCGGAGAAGACCTCTCCGTACGGTTCAAAATCCTTCTCGATCCACGGTGTCGAGCGGAATCCGTTGAAGATCCGGATCGGCTTGTCCGGATAGCGCTTATAGAGCTCTTTCGCGAGGAAGAGCATAGGGGGAACGCCCAGACCTCCGCCCACGACATAGATCTCGCTGACAAAAGGCGAATCCGCCTCGTCAAGAGGATATCCGTTGCCGAGTGGTCCGGATACGCGGATCCGGCTCCCCTTCGGCAGATGGCTGAAGTAATCCGTGCCCTTCCCGACGACAGCATAGATCAGGCGAACCGTGCCCTTCTCCGGATCGGTATCACAGATGCTGATCGGACGCGGCAGCAGCAGCGACGGATCCTCCGTATACAGATCGATAAACTGTCCCGGGACCGCGGACTTCGCGATCTCCGGCAGATCCAGAATCATCTCGAAGATTCCGTCCGCAAGCTTCGTCTGCCGGATCAGACCGGCTCTTCCGTAAAACATACGCTTCCTCCTTTACAGGACAGAATTCAGATCGTTCTTCATATCGATAACCGCGGCACGGGCAGCCTCTGCGAAATGCTCTTCGCCGTAATCCGCGTATTTCTTATTCTTCCAGGCTCCGATCAGGCCGCGGCTGGAATTGACGATCGCACCGTATCCGTTCTTGTCGAAGCAGCGGGCGATATCCTGCGCTGTCGCTCCCTGCGCGCCGTAACCGGGCACCAGGAAGAAGGTGTGCGGCATCTTTTTGCGCAGTTCACTGCCTTGTTCGGGATAGGTCGCGCCGACGACCGCGCCGATTTCGGAATACCCGAACCATCCGCGCGTCGGCTCGCCCCACTCCTCAACCAGGCGTCCGACATGCTCATAGAGCGGAATCTTCTCCTCTCCGACCGGCAGATCCTGAATCTGGCCGCTTCCGGGATTGGAAGTCTTGACCAGAACGAAAATGGCCTTGTCGAACTCCTTCATATCGTCAAAATACGGTTCGATGCTGTCGTATCCGAGATAGGGATTGAGCGTGATCATATCCTCGTCGAACATCATATAGCGGTGATCCTCTATCTGTGCCGCACCGATATGTCCGTTCGAGTAGCCTGCAGCCGTCGAAGCGATATCTCCCCGCTTCACGTCGCCGATGACGAGCAGTCCGCGCTTATGCGCGCAGAGAATCGTTCTGTAATAGGCTTCCACGCCAAAAATACCGTACCTCTCATACATCGCAATCTGCGGCTTGACGGCCGGCAGCAGATCGAAGGTTGCCTCGATCAGCGCTTCGTTAAAAAGGAACAGTGCCTCGGCCGCCCCGCGCGGCGTTTTTCCGTACTGTTCATAAGCTTTGTTCCGGATCGCCTCCGGGATCAGATCCATCCGCGGATCCAGTCCCATGACGGTCGGGTTCTTTTTCTCCTGAATGTGTTCAATCAACAGATCTATCAAGATAATACCTCCTCTATGCCGTAAGGTTTTCTGTCTGTCATACGGAATTAGTATATCACAGGATGCGGTCTGTCCGCAAGACAGCTTACTGTTTTCCTCTGCAGTTTTTTGCCGAGTTTTGCTGGAATCGGTTTCGGATTTTTTCCGAAATCTTTCCGGAATCTTTCCGGTTTTTTCCCTATTATTATCCGGTATTCTTTCTTGCGGTCATTTCCGCCGCATGGTATAATAAAGCTTACAAATAGGATAGAATCGATGATCCAACAGTATCAGATCAACAGGGAAAGGAGGTGGCTGCGGTGAAGGCTTTACGGGAAAAACTGCGTGAATCCATACAGTCCGTGCTGCCGATCTCTGTCATTGTCCTTCTCCTCAGCGTCAGCATCGCGCCGATTTCTGCGGGCGTCCTGACACTTTTTCTGTTCGGTATGATCCTTCTGATCTTCGGAATGGGACTTTTCACGCTCGGTTCCGATATGTCCATGCAGCCCCTCGGTGAAAGCATCGGTTCCGGCATGTCCCGCTTCCACAAGTTGACGCTGCCGCTTATCATCTGCTTTGTGCTCGGAGCGCTCGTCACTGTTGCCGAGCCGGATCTGACCGTTCTTTCCGAACAGATCCCTTCTATTCCGAATGCCGTATTGATCTTTTCCGTCGCGGCGGGCGTCGGCGTATTCCTCATGCTCGCGCTGCTGCGGATCGTGTTTCATTGGAAGCTCTCAACGATGCTTCTGATCCTGTACCCTGTCCTGATCCTGCTGGCTCTCTTCGTCCCGGCCGATTTCATACCGGCGGCGTTCGACGCGGGCGGCGTCACAACGGGACCGATCACGGTTCCCTTCATCATGGCTTTTGGACAAGGCCTTGCCCAGCTGCGCCACGGAGACCGCGACGATGACGAGGGCTTCGGTCTGATCGCGCTTTCCAGCATCGGTCCGATCCTGTCGGTTCTGATTCTCAGCATTCTGTATCACCCGACCGCTTCGTCTTCGGATTCGGCTCTGATCCATGTGGAAACGACACGGGAAGCATTCCTGGTTTTCCTCAACGCTGCTCCGCTGCACGCGAAAGAGGTCGCGACGGCGCTCTTTCCGCTTGTGATTGTCTTCCTGCTGTTCCAGCTGATTTCCCGGTCCTTCCACCGGGGACAGATCGGACGTATCCTGATCGGAATGTTTTATACCTATACCGGCCTCACGCTTTTCCTGACCGGTGCCTATGTCGGATTCATGCCGGCCGGACGGCTGCTCGGTTCCGCGATCGCTTCCGGTTCGAACGCGTGGCTCCTCGTTCCGGTCGGATTTATCATCGGATATTTCGTTGTATCGGCAGAGCCCGCGGTCGTCGTCCTGAAGAAGCAGGCCGAGGAGATCTCCTCCGGCGCGATCAGCCAGCACGCTATCGGGCTTGGCCTGGCGATCGGTGTCGGTATTTCTCTCGCTGTCTCGATGCTTCGTATTCTGCTGAAAATCCCGATTCTTCCGATCCTCGCGATCGGATACGCGGTTTCCCTGCTGATCAGCTTTCTGGTTCCGCCGCTCTATACGGCCGTTGCTTTTGACTCCGGCGGCGTCGCGAGCGGACCGATGACAACAACCTTTATCCTGCCGCTTGCGGTCGGTGCCTGTACCGCGCTTGGCGGCAATCTGCTGACCGATGCCTTCGGTGTCGTCGCGATGGTCGCCATCACGCCGCTGATCACGATTCAGGTGCTCGGTCTTTACAGCAATGTCCGCCGGAGGATCCGCCGCCGCAAGCTCGCGGAGAAAATCAGCGGATATGAAGATTCCGTTTTGTATTATGATAAGGAGGAGGTGACGCCTGATGCCTGAAAAAGTCGATGAGATGCTCGCTCTTCTTGCCGTAACCGCGGCAGGGAAAGGCCGTGTATGGATCGATGAGCTGGAGTCCTGGCCGATCCACACGCATTTGCAGTTTGCCGGACACGGGACCGCTTCGAGCGAAATGATGGAACTCTTGGGGCTCGAGACCGCGCAAAAAGACCTCGTCCTGAGCCTTGCAAGCAGAACCGCGGCAGAGGCCTTCTGCCATCATCTGTCAGGGACACTTCTCCACCGGCAGCGAGTCAACGGCATTCTGATGCTCGTGAAGCTTTCCGCAGTCAATCATCTGATCGCCATCATGGCGACCGATCAGGCTGAACAGTTTTTCCAGAAAGGAGACAAAAAGATGAGCGAACCCGATTCTTCCATGCAGAACACAGAAAAAAGCCACGATTACGGTCTGATCATCGTGGCCGTGAACCGCGGCTATACTGAAGAAGTCATGAAAACAGCCCGTCAGGCCGGCGCGTCCGGGGGCACCATCATCCGCTCCCGTCTCGCGAACGCCGAGCAGGCGGAGGATTTCTACGGGATGCAGCTGGACAGCGAAAAGGAGCTCCTTGTCATGCT
>CACZPA010000129.1 GCA_902782895.1 uncultured Eubacteriales bacterium | reverse complement strand
GAATTCATCCTGCAGATCCTTGTTCTGTACACCGTTAAAGACATCGCCCAGCTTAAAGGCCTCATTGCCGACGAACTGATGGCAAGGGTAGAGATCGCCCCACGGCGTTACAGCCATGTATTCCGTCCCGACGCCGCAGCCGGTAATGCGCTTGTACAGGCAGGGACCGCCGGACAGATCGATCATGTAATGGTAGAACGTAAAACCGTTTCCGGCACGGTCGCGGCGCAGCATTTCCTTCGCGAGGATCTCGTACTGCTCCTTCAGAACCGGAAGATCCTCCTCCTTCAGCGCATAAGGCGCAGACGGGTCGGCAACGACAGGCTCCATCGCAAGCTGCTTAAAGCCCTGATCCGCGATATCAAAGATATCATTCGTGAAATCCGTATTGAAATGCGTATAAGTGCCGCGGATATAGTAATTCTCCTGGTTTCGCATCTCCGCGAGCTTCTTGAAGCGGGGCAGAATGCGATCATAGGTGCCCTGGCCGCCGCGCGTTTTGCGCATACGGTCGTTGATTTCCTTGCGGCCGTCCAGACTCAGAACGACGTTATAGCACTCACGGTTCACAAAATCCATAACTTCGTCATTCAGCAGGATGCCGTTGGTCGTTAGCGTAAAGCGGAAATGCTTATCATGCGTCTTCTCCAGCTCGTGCGCGTACGCGACGATCTGCTTGACGACTTCAAAGTTGAGCAGAGGCTCTCCGCCGAAGAAATCCACTTCGAGATTGCGGCGCTTGCCGGAGTGCGAGATCAGAAAATCCAGCGCGGCCTTCCCGACTTCCAGGCTCATCAGGGCCTTGCTGCCCTGATACTCGCCCTTGCCGGCAAAGCAGTACTGACAGGTCATGTTGCAGTCGTGCGCGATATGCAGACACAGCGCTTTGATCTCAGTCTTGCGCTTTTTATAATCATACGCGAGATTCTCATAGCGATCCGTCGTGTAGAGGCGGCCTTCTGCCTTCAGCGCTTCGATATCCTCGAAAACCTCGGCAATCTCTTTCTCCGTAACGTCCGGGCGATCCGCGTACTTCGCGAGAATCTGCGCGGTGACTTCCTCACGGCTCTGCGTCTCATAGAGACGGATCATATCATAGGCGACCTCGTCCACGGCGTGGACACTGCCGCTGTTGCAGTCCAGAATGATATTATAACCATTCAGCTGATAGGCATGGATCATATGGTGGATTCCTCTTTTCCGAAAAATAGCCGCGTCGCGGCGTTCTGTCCGCACACGGCCCAGCCGGGCAAACGTATACGGCAGTTATAAAAAAACTGTATGAAAGCACAGGAATATGGCTTCCATACAGCTTTTTATATGTCCTGTTCTTACTCTTCCTCTTTCTTAAGCTGCTCGCACTGCTGGTTAACGATACCGCAGGATGTCTTGCATGCAGACTGGCAGGAAGTCTGGCACTCTCCGCATCCGCCCTTCTCGGTGGACTTAGCGAGGTCACGAGTGTTGATGGTAACGATTCTCTTCATGAAAACACCTTCTTTCAATGTATGGTTCACATCGGATTTTATTATAACGGCTTTTTGGAAGCCTGTCAATAGATTTACGATCCGTTTTTCAGAGCTTGTGCGATATCTTCCCAATAAACCGTGCCGAACACGGGCCGGGTGACCGCCGCCATCAGATCCAGCTTTTTCTTAAGCAATGGCGCGGCTGTCAGCGTATCATATTGCTCCAGATAATCCTGACCGTCTTGGAAGAAATATTCAATAATCGTAGCCCGGTCTTCGTGCATGGCATAGGTCGAGTATTCCTCTACAAAACTGGAAGCATCGCCTGCGCCATAGACCAGAATGGTGCTTCTGTCCGTGGGCAGCGGTGTATCTGTTTCATCCCGGTAAAAGAATCCGTCCGGATTATAAGACGACCATTCCGTGTCAGAAATAATAAACCCGTCCCCTTCCGCGCGTTTCTCCACTGCATGCCAGATTTCATGATGAATCACCGCGTCCGAAGAGTTGTTCACATCCAGGAAGATGTTGTACCAGGCCGCTGTCTGGACAGTCACACCGGCCGCTATCAGATCCGGTTTCCGCATCGAAGCGAAGAAACCGAACCGCAGTCCACCCAGACCTGTTTCCGTCTTAAAGGTCTCGTAGAATTCCTGAGGGTAGACCGAAAGAATCCCATCCAGACGGTTAAGGGAAGAGATAAGAGCAGCGCTTTCCTCGTCCGGGGACAGTTCTGTGGTGGAATGGACCTCATAGCCGTCCGGCGAAAGGGGATCAGCCTGTGTGCTCAGCCGGATGCAGATCCCGTACCGCTGTTCCAGCGTATCAGCCAGTGCGCGGGCTTCCTTCAGATAGTCCGGAAGGGTTATCTCTGCTTCCGTTGACGGTTCCGGAAGGACTGCCGACTGCAGCTCTTCTGATTCTGTGAGGGCAGAGGGATTGATGATCAAAACCTCGCAGCCGTCGCCGGTGCTAACTCCGACCAGGATGCATCCTGTCCCTTCATCATAGGATGTTACGAGATAACAGCCGCCATTATAGGCCTTGACCGGCAAGCAGGCGCCGTTTTGCGGATCAAAGAGAGATATCGCGCTAAAACTGTCTCCATTGTCCGTATAAGTATCTGTATGGATCAGCGTCAAGGGAGAAGCAGCGCAATTCTCCAGCTCCATCTGGCTGGAACAGCGGTAGACGGCCGGCTCGGCGTTCTTTTCGATACCGTACACCAGCAGCGCGCCGTCCGACATGGGATCCATCCCGAACGCAGAGAAGGAGAAACCCGTCACCGTCTTGCCCGCGAATCCGAAAGAACCGTTGTCTTCGATCGTATAAAGGAGCTCTTTATCAAAGGTATAGACCAGATAATGATAGAGGAGGATACTGCTTTCCACGTTCTCGCGGACCAGGACGGATTTCGTTTCCGGATTGACGGCTATGATTTGCGCCCAGTTGTGGAAGGAGAGGACGGCCTCCGTCGTTCCTTCCGGCGAAACACGGACCAGATTACCGCCGTTCAGGATATAAGCGCAATTCTCTGAAGAACTGTAGACAGCAGCGGAACCCTGAACGGGAATCGTTTTGACCAGATGAAAATCGCTGTCCAGGCAGCAGAGTGCACCTTCGTCCGGATCCATGGTCAGGACTTCGCCGTCTGCCCGCACCGCAAAAGGAATTCCGAAGGGCTGCTCCGTTTCGCTGCGGGTAATTACCATCTCGGATTCGGAATCCACGAGGCAGTAGACGGGACCGTTGTCCGTATCGCCATAGACGAGGATCGTTCCGTCCTGTGCCGGAACGATCGCTTCAATCATATTCAGGTCCTGGAGGCAGGCAAGCTCGCGCAGCGCAGGGTATTCTGTCTCCGCAGACTGGGATTCTTTTTCGGATGTATTCTGGAATTCTGCTTCGGATGCGGCCGGGCTGCTGCTGTCAACAGCAGTCTTGCTGCTCGTATCTGCCGGCGCGCTGCAGGAGGAGACCAATACTGTGAATGCGATCAGAAGTGCCGATAATCTAATCTTCATGTCGAACTCCTAAACAACAAGGAGTGGCAGAAAAAAGCCACTCACCTGTATTCTTTATATCTTGTTTTCGTTATATAGCTGATTTAGTTAATTTCGTACTCGACAACGTGGACATAGGCCGGAAGCTCGCCGTAGGTGGACTGCACCGTGATTCCGTCCTGAATCAGAGATTCGATACGGTCGATACTGGCTTTCGTGATCTCCTCGCCCGGAACGACCAGCGGGATTCCCGGAGGATAGGCGAAGATGATCTCGCGGCTGATACGTCCCTCGCTGTCTGCCAGGCGGATTTTGTCGTCTGGCATATCCTTGGCCGCGCTGATCGTCATACGGGTCAGAACGTCCTGAATCGGAGGCGGAGTAGTGGGCTTGGTCGGCACGTCGGTGCCATACTCGCGGTCGATTTCGATCAGAGCATTGAGCAGCCGTTCAAAACCTTCGTCCGTGTCGCAGATGCTCGTCAGGGCCAGACCGTAATCCGCGGCGATCATTTCCAGCTCGATCTTGTATTTGTTGAGCATGATGGACTCAAACTCTCCGCTCGAAAGCGAGATGTTCTTGATGCTCATGACGATTTTGCTGGGATCATACGCGTAGAAAAGCGGATGGTTTTCGATGCTGTCCAGACCCTTGCAGAGGATCCGGATATGCTTCAGCTGCTCGGTCTCCCGCGCGAACTTGTTGATTCTGCGGATATACTCGTGGAAAAGCGACTCCTGCTCGTCGTTCAGCAGATGGACGCAGTTGTCCATCGCCGCCATGAAAATATAGGACGGACTCGTGCTCTCGAAAATCGACAGAGCGGAAGCCACATTGCGGCACATATCTTCGAGACGGTCGCGATTCTTCCACAGGCTGGAGCACAGGTGCAGCAGAGCAGTCTGCGTGGGACTCGGCAGCGTTTTGTGGATGCTCTGGATGACAAGATCCGCGCCTTCGGTGATCGCGCTCTTCGGGAAGGACGGATGGAAGCCGAAATGCGGGCCGTGCGCCTCGTCTACGATGAGCGGCACCTGATGGTCGTGCAGGACACGGCTGATCGAGGCAATGTCGGAAACAACGCCGTCATAGGTCGGAGAGGTGATTACACACAGCTTGATATCCGGGTATTCATCCAGCGCGGCCTTAACCTGCTCCGGTGTAATACTGGCGTTGACGCCGAAATTCTCGTCAAACGGCGGGAACAGATAGATCGGCTGCAGTCCGCAGATGTGCATCGCGTTATAGACGGCCTTATGGCAGTTGCGGGCAAGCAGAATCTTATCACCGCGGCGGGATAGCGAGAAAATCGCGGAGATCAGTCCAACCGTGCTTCCATTGATCAGGTACCAGCATTTATAGCTGTCGAAAACGCGCGCCGCCAGCTCCATGGAATCCTTGAGGATACCCTGGGGATTGTGCAGATTGTCGCTGCCGGCAACCTCCGTAACGTCGATTCTATAGGGATCGATTCCCTGCATAAAATCGAAGCGGCGCTTGTGCCCGGGCATGTGCATCGGGTAGATGTCCTGATCATAGTACTCGTTCAGATAATCCAGAATTTTCAAATCCGTTTCTCCTACTCTATATTGATATTTTTACAGAACCGTCCTGCAGAACCTTGTAGAACCGTGAATCAAAACTTATTTGTCGGAAGAATCTTCCTTATAAGATGCCAGCTCGGAGAGCTCCTCGGTCTCGATCTCGTCGTCGGAGGTCTTGCGTGCGGCGGCTGCCTGCGCGGCGGCAAGCGCCTCGGCCTCATCGGCGATTTCGTCCTCCAGCGGAGCACTCAGATATGCGGCTGCCGTAGAGTCTGAAGAGTCCGTCAGATAGGCTTTATATTTCTCAAACTGCTCTTCGACCATCTCGCGGGATACCGTATTCATGCCGGTGATCGAGCTCTTACGGGCCATATCGAAGAATTCGGCGGCGGCGGGATAGTTCTCCCATGCGGCATAGATCAGACCGAGATGATATTTGCTGTCGACCATCGTATCCTTGAGATCCAGCGCTCTGCGGAAGTATTTTTCCGCCGTCTCCAGATCTCCCTGACGGTAAGCGATCTGCCCGAAATTGTCATAGGCAGGACCGCAGGATTCGTCGAGTTTAAGCGCTTTGTTGGTATATTCCTCAGCTTTGTCGTAGTCACCGGCTTCCACATAGAAGTAGGCGAAAGTCGTGAAGAAATCCGCGCTGAAATACTGGTATTTGGCTTCCATATCGGCCATGATGGACAGTGCCTTGTCAAGGTCACCGCATTTCCAGCAGGCGATCGCGAGATTCTGCTCGGCATATTTGCGGAGCAGCGGGATAACCTTGGGATCGGCTATGATCTTCTCAAAAGTGGCACGGCTCTCTTCATAGGAGCCGTTCTTGAGGAGGTCAAATCCGTAGGCGACCAGCGCGTGCATGCATTTCGTATCGTGATCTGCGGCGTATTTGTACAGCTTGCCGACGAATTTGGGCTTCCGCAGGAAACCGTCGAGCAGATACGCGGTCCAGCCGACCGCTGTCCCCAGATGCGTGACGTAGCAGACAATACCGTACGCGAGGAAAATCAGAACACACCAGCCGAACGGAAGCTTGAGAACTATACACAGTATCAGAAGAACTGCTGTAATCATCAGATAGGGATGTTTCTGGATAAAGTTCAAATCGCGTTCCTCCTTTGAAAAAATGCGGCGCAGGACGGCGGAGAAAAGTCCGAGTCTGCGCAGAATGGCTCGTGCAAAGAGCCGGAATCCATCATAACATGATGCCCCGGATTCTGCAAGAGCCCGGGGCGTAAAAGTTTAGAAATTTTAAGGAAAAAGTTTATAGCCGGTTGACCTGCCGCGCACGCCAGGGACAGTTATCAGACGAAAATCACTTGAAATACGCCGTTACGGCATTGTCGTGCAGGATCAGCTGCTTCTCGTCCTCGGACAGTTCCGGAGCTTCCTCATAGATATTGATGAGTTCGCGGTAGGTGTTGCGGACGAGGTTAGAAGGCAGATCCGTCCCGAAGATCAGACGGTCTGCGCCGAGGATGTCGATCGCGTCCCGTACGAAGGAGCGGGTGACCGGGTACGGCGGCTCGTCGGGCCTTACATTATGGGAGAGAGATGCAAGATCAAACCATACATTCGGCAGCTTCAGCGCGCGCAGGCCTTCTTTCATCTCTTCCCGCTGATCCTGACGCGGCGCGAGCAGATGGCAGACGATCACGTGCATCGTGGGATGCTCCAGAATCATGCGGCGCAGCGCCGGAATCTGGCTGCTTTCCGAGCCAAGCTTGCCGATATCGATGACAAAGACGAGTCCGTGCTCATCGGCATATTCGAATTCTGGCTTCATGATTTCACCGTCAAGCGGGAGCGTGTGATGGTTGGCCATCAGACCGGATCCGGTGGAGACTTCCCATTTGACGACGGGAATCTTCAGATCTTCAAAGAAATGTCTGACGATCTCGTCACGGTTGCGGGAGAAAGGATCATAGGACACAGACGCGAGGAAGCGGTCCGGGTATTTCTGCGACGCTTCATACGTGTACAGATTCTGATAGCCGATATAGTTGCCCTGCAGGCAGACGGCCTTTTCGACACCGTTCGCGTCCATTTCCTTCAGAACATCCTCGGGCGTCGCCTGATATTCACCAAACTGTGGCGGGATCAGGGTGATGATTTTGCCGTCGTCGTACTGGGCCTTGCCGCCGCCGATCGGACGCAGCGCGCCGTCCGCGCCGGTTCCGGCGATCTCCTGCACCAGATGGACGTGAGCATCTATAACTTTACGCATATATTGTCAGCTCCTTATCGCGAATTTGCTTTTATTATAGCGGCTTTGGCGAGGGGTGTCAAGATGGGCGGGGCCGGCCTGTAAAAACCGGCCGGAAGCCTTTTATTAATATGTTACGAAGACTGTTCCCCTGAGTTTGTCAATGAATAAATCAAGCGTATACTGTGGTTTCGGTTTCTTGAAAACTTTCTCCTCTAAAAAAAATATTTATAAAAAAAGTAAAAAATGTTGCATTGTCCGCAAAAATGTTGTAAGATATATTCCGCATAAAGGGAAGAAGTGTACTGACATTATTAGGAATAAAAGTACATATATCAAGAAAAAGGTTGATATATGTACGAAAATATAATGTCGGGGTTCAAGAGGTGACTCTTGGGGCTTTTTTACTTTCTGACCACAAGCAGGTTTGCTGTGGAAACAGACTTTAATCCTGTTATCAAATATTCGATCCAAGATGCATGCAGAATGGAGGAAAAGAACATGAAGTTCAGACGCCTGACAGCACTTTTGCTGGCTTTTATCATGGTGGTTTCGTCCGGTGTCAACGGTTACGCGGCCGAGAACGAAAGCGGAGACAATTCCAGCGGCGTGGAAACGGTTGACCCCGCTGATACAACAGACGGAGCAGGAGAAGATTCCGTCGAAGAGAAGTCTCCTGAACAGGCTGACAGCTCAGAAGCCGTGGAAGAATCAGCCGGAGATAAAGCCGACGGTGAAGCCGGGAAGGATAATCCCGGAGATAAAGCCAATGACGAAGCCGGCGGCGGAGCAGACGCAGAACCCGGAGAAGACGGGAAGAGCGGTGAGAATGCTCCGGAGGGACTCAAGTCCGAAAATGCAGACGATGCAAAGGGAAACGATGCGGACCTGAGCTCTGCTGACAATAAAAAGGGAGATGGCGCAGCAAAGGGAGATGCAGATGCGCCTGCTTCTGATGAAGGCGAAGGAGCTGACGGGCTGCTGCGGGACGGAGAAAGAACAACCTATGCAGCGAAGATCGGTGAGACTAATTATGAAAGCTTTGAAGATGCGGTAGCTGCAGCTAATGGGCAGTCAGGTGCTGTTACGATTGAGCTGCTCGCTGATGTTACCTGGACCACCGGAGCATCTCACGGAAGCACTCCGCTTCTTACCGCAGACAGTGCTGTTACGACGCTGACAATAAACGGTAATGATCATACATTTACCGCGGTAGGCCAGGGAATAGGATCACTTCGTGCAGCCAATAACGGCAAACTCATCTTTAATAATTTGACGATAAAG
>CACZPA010000128.1 GCA_902782895.1 uncultured Eubacteriales bacterium | reverse complement strand
GACACCGCTGCGCTTGCCGGCCAGTCGTGTGATAGCAAACAGAATGATAAACAGCGCGATATTGCAGAAGAACACAAAAGCCATCCGATATTGATTACCTGCAGATATAGACTATCATCTTCACAGAGAGCGATCTGCATATGGAATTATCCCTCCCGAACTTAAGAATAAATAGCATCTGACAATGATTACACAAAACAAGTTTTTTAGACATCACATTCCATGCAATTGCCTATATGATTCGTCCAGGTGAAACCTTTGAGAAGTACTATAGCTTTGAAGAATTCTACGGGGAACTGCCAACTGGAGAGTATTCTTCCGAGTTTCGTATATTTAATGCTAGTCTAAGAAAATGCCATAGGCCCAGTTCGTTGATTATCTTACAGGTTGGATGTTCTTACAAGTTCCCTATGACCTCGCTAAATGCTCTGATAGATAGTAAAAACAAAATTATTGAAAAACTACTTGACAAATATGGTTTATTGTTATAAACTCAAATCAAGAGGTTTATCTGAGTAATACAATTAGAGGTGGAAGAGATCATGAATATTGAACTTGGAGCGATTCAGGAGCGTTTCGCGGATATTATCTGGGAGCATGAACCGGTAGCATCCGGTGAGCTGGTCAGGATCTGCGAGAAGGAGCTGAACTGGAAGAAACCGACTATGTACACGGTGCTTCGTAAGCTCTGCGAAAAAGGAATATTTCTGAATCAGAACGGGATCGTTACTTCACTCATTTCGCGGGAGGATTTCTACGCGGCCAAGAGTGCGCAGATCATTGAGGAGTCCTATCAGGGATCGCTGCCGTCCTTCATTGCGGCGTTTATTTCCCGACAAAACATTACAGACGAGGAGGCCGACAGGATCCAGGAGATGATAGATTCCTATAAGAAAAGGAGCAGGTCGTGAACACGTTATTTCTGAAGATCCTGAATATGAGCCTTACAGCCGGCTGGCTGATCCTCGCTGTCATGATCGCGAGATTGCTGCTCAGTAAGGCTCCCAGGAAGTTCATCTGTTTGTTGTGGGCATTTGTCGCGGTCCGGCTGATCCTGCCGTTTACGCTTGGCAGCATCATAAGCCTGATCCCGAGCGGGCAGGTGATCCCTGCGGATATCGCCTTGTCTCCGGAACCGGAGATTCATTCGGGCTTGCAGTTTGTCGACCAACCGATAAACACGCTGATAACGGAGACATTTGCACCGGATCCCGCCTCCAGTGTGAATCCGCTGCAGATCGTGATCCCGATCGCTGCGGGTATATGGGCGGCGGGAGTTCTGTCAATGCTTCTGTACAGCGTGATCCGTTATCTGAAGCTTAAGAAAACACTGGTAAGCACGGTCTATATCGAAGAAGGGATAGTGGCGTGCGATGAAGTAAAATCGCCTTTTATCCTTGGCATCTTCAGACCGATCATCTATGTGCCGTCAACAATGACGGGTGAAGCGCTTGCATACGTCATCTGCCATGAAAAAGCACATCTCGCACGGCTGGACCACCTGTGGAAGCCGCTTGCATATCTGATCCTCGCGATACATTGGTTTAATCCGCTCTGCTGGGCAGCGTATGTTCTGTTTTGCAGAGATATTGAAATCGCCTGTGATGAGAAGGTCATACAGAGCATGGACGCAGACAATATCGCGGCTTATGCGCAGACCTTGCTCGATTACAGCAGAGGCAGGCAGTCGGCATTTGCGTATCCACTGACTTTTGGCGAAGTCGGTATCAAGCAGCGGATCGTTCGGGTTCTACAGTACAGGAAGCCGGCATTTATCACGGTTCTGGCCTCGGTTATCCTCTGTCTGGGAATGGCAGCCTGCCTGATGACGGATCCGATCGGAGAGAGCAGTGCATCGAATGGTGAAAACGGGTCGGATTCGGCGCAGACATTTTTCCAGTATGCGTTCCGTGTTGAGGACGACATGCTCCAGCCTGCGAAATTCGACTTTTTGATGAGCCCGCAGGAAGTGCTGGAGAGACTGGGCCTCGATGAGAGTATGTTGGTCGAAGATCCTTCCGCCGGACATCGGATCATTCATCCGATGCAGCTTGAGGGCTATTCGGAGAATATCAATGAGATCGTCGAATTCCAGGATGAATACGCCATATCCGTCTGGTATTCGATTGCGCTTACGGAAAACGCAGCAGAGATTCGGGATAAGATCTATTCAGAGTTTAAAGAGGGAATTCCAGCGGACGCGTCGAATGTCTTGACTACACCGCGCGGATGGATGATTACAGATCCGCCAGGCGGAGATGGCGGCTTCCGCGTTCAGGATCCTATCGACAACTGGCTAACCGGAGATTTCACACTTTCCACGCCGGGTGCAGATCCAAAT
>CACZPA010000127.1 GCA_902782895.1 uncultured Eubacteriales bacterium | reverse complement strand
TTATAATGTTAAAGTGGCTCGCAAAGGAGGTTTGCTATGCTGTGTTATGATGTACGTAATCTGTTAGCGGATCCCCAGAATGTCATCCCCGTTGATGAGACGCTGGATACGGAATCTGTGCGTTTCGGCCATGAGACTTATCCGATACTGGTTAAGCCGCATGTTAAGGGAGTGATTGAGAATCTGGACGGTAAGGCGCTTCGGTGCTCCGGTCAGATGGAGCTGACTTTGCAGATGCCCTGCAGCCGTTGTATGGAGCCTGTCCGCGTTCCACTGAAGCTGCAGTTTGAACAGCGCTTTATCCAGAGCCGGGAGCTCGCCGGACTTGAGACAGACGACGATGCTGAGGCCGAGGCTTTTGACGGGACGATGCTGGATCTTACGGAGTTCATCGACGGAGAGATCAGTCTGGGCATCCCGATGAAAGTGCTCTGCAAGCCGGATTGTAAGGGGCTGTGTCCTAAATGCGGACATAATTTGAATGAAGGGCCTTGCGGCTGTGATCTGTCAGATGAGGGGAGTCCCGCCTGGGATTCGCTGCGGTCACTGCTTAAGGCTCATAATAACCAGGATGGGCAGGAGGTGTAACTATGGGAGCAATTGGACCTAAGGGTAAAGTATCTAAGGCAAGACGCGATAAGAGAAAAGCAAACTGGAAGCTTTCCACGCCCAGCTTGGCAAGATGCAGCAAGTGCGGTGCTTTGATCATGCCTCACCGTGTATGTCCGAAGTGCGGGACCTACAATAAGAGACAGGTTCTTAAGGCAGCGGAGGAATAAGATTCTTCCAGAGCCCCGGAGGTATCCGGGGCTCTGTTTGTAAGAGAGGTAGGCAGAATGAACAGGGAAAACCGCAGACTTCCCGAGATCGTTTCCAGCGGAGTCTGCATTGTCGGACTGGGATTGATCGGCGGATCGATCGTTAAGGCTCTCCGGGAGTATTCCGAAGAGATCCGTATTACGGCAGTTGACCGCTCAGAAGAGCCGATCCGGATCGCGCTCGCGGATCATGGGATCGGGGACGGTGCTGTTGTATCGGATATAGAGCATGTAGACAGGCTTCTCGCGGACGCGGGACTTATTATTATGTCGCTGTATCCTGCCGGCATGATCCGTTTCCTGATGGATCACAGCGCCGCGCTGCGGCCGGGTACGGTTGTGATGGACGTCTGCGGCCTTAAGGGAAGCTTTGTGGAAGAGGCGCAGAAGGCGGTTCCTGATGGCGTTGAGTTCATCGGGACGCATCCGATGGCCGGCCGGGAGAAGACCGGATATGAGAACGGCAATGCGGAAATGTTCCTTGGCGCGACGTTTATTCTGACGCCGACGGAGCGCAATACTCCGGAAACCATCCGCAAGATGTACAGCTTTGCGCGGATCTGCGGTTTTGCGCGTATCCGTAAAGTCGATCCGATGCTGCATGATGAGCTGATCGCTTATACCAGCCATCTTCCGCATGTACTCGCCTCCGTGCTGATGAATTCCTGGGAAGGCGATGATGAGGTGATTGCCTATACGGGCGGGAGCTTCCGGGATTCAACCCGTGTCGCGGATATCAATACGGACCTTTGGACAGAGCTTTTTATGATGAATTCCGTTGCCTTGACAAAGAAGCTGCGTGATTTTTCCATCGAATTTACCGAATTCCTGACCTTGATGGAGGCTTCTGATAAAGAAGGCATGAAGCGTTTTCTGGAGAGATCCGGAGAGCGCAGGAGGAGATGGACACAGGCGCTCGCTAAAGCTGAAATCGGCGCACAGGAGTCGGAATCGGTTGAAGATTCCGTAGATCAGGATACTGCTCATGGAGAGTAAGTATGTATTCCCGTCGCGGCTTTCCGGGGAGATCCGTATACCGCCGTCCAAGAGCATCGCGCACAGAGCATTGATCTGCGCGGGACTCGCGGACGGGCTTTCCGTTGTTTCCGGGCTGCAGTTCTCACAGGATATTGAAGCAACGATCCGCTGTCTGCAGGTCCTCGGCTGTTCGATCCGTGTGATAGATAAGGAGAACGATCCTCTGGAAGGCAGAACGCTTGAAATCATCGGAATCGGCGGCGCGGCGAAAGCGCGGCAGACGGGCAGACACAGTTTCGACTGTGGCGAATCAGGTTCCACCTTGCGCTTTATGATCCCGATCGCGGCGGCTCTGGGGCTTCCTGCGTCCTATACCGGCCGCGGCAGACTGGCGGACAGACCGCTTTCTGTCTATGAAGAATGCTTTAAGGGAATCCTGAATTGGAGGCGCGGGGACAGATGGCTCCCGCTCGAGACGGACGGAGTGCTGAGTGCCGGAATCTACCGGATTCCCGGCAATATCAGCTCCCAGTTTGTTTCAGGGCTGCTGTTTGCGCTGCCGATGCTGGACACGGATTCCGAAATCGTCCTGACGACGGAGCTGGAGTCCGAACCGTACGTGGAGCTTACCTGCGGTGTGCTGGCGGATTTTGGAATCAGGATCGACAGAACAGAACGGGGATACAGAATCCCGGGCGGACAGGCATACCGGCCGGGACAGTTTCGTATAGAAGGGGACGATTCCCAGGCGGCTTTTATAGCGGCGGCAGCGGCCCTGTCGGCAGCGCCGGAAGGCGTGCTGATGACAGGACTGCGCAGGGATTCGAAGCAGGGAGACCGGGCTTTTCTGGACGTGTTGCGGCAGATGGGCGTGCCGATGCGCTGGGAAGAGCACGGCGTACGGGTTTTCCGCACGGAGCGTCTGATCGGTGGAGCGGATGTTGACGCGTCGCAGACACCGGATCTTGTACCGGTTGAAGCGGCGGTCTTCGCGCTGGCAGACGGCGAGAGCCGGATCCGGAAAGCGGCCCGTCTGCGGATCAAAGAAAGCGACAGGCTGGCAGTGACTGCCATGCAGTATTCGCAAGCGGGAGCCATCCTTCAAGAGACGGATGACGGACTGTTGGTGACAGGACAGCCGGACGGTATTACCGGAGGGACAGCGGACAGCTGCGGAGATCACCGGATCGCGATGTCTCTCGCGGTATTGGCACAGCGCGCATCACAGGGGATCCTGATTACGGATTCCGGAAGTGTGCGGAAATCCTGGCCCACTTTCTGGGAGGACTTCCGCGGGATCGGAGGCAGCTTTGAGTAATATTTACGGTAAGAATGTCCGTGTTTCCATTTTCGGAGAATCGCACGGAGCCGGCATCGGAATCGTTATCGACGGAGTTAAGCCGGGCACACCGGTGGATATGGATCGGATCGCTGTCCAGATGGCGCGGCGAGCGCCGGGCGGCAGTCTTGCGACGGCACGCCGGGAGGCGGATCAGGTCGAGATCCTAAGCGGGATCCTTAACGGTAAAGCCGAGGGCACTCCGATCTGCGGCATTATCCGCAATACGGATACGCGTTCCTCGGATTATCTGAAAACGGCCGGACTGCTGCGTCCGTCGCATGCGGATTATACAGGCCATATCCGTTACAAGGGTTTTGAAGACATCCGTGGCGGGGGACATTTCTCAGCGAGAATCACGGCACCGCTGATGTTTGCAGGAGCTTTGCTGCGGCAGGCGCTGGAGGCGGAAGGCATCCGCCTGGGCAGCCATATCCTGCAGATTCATCAGGTGAAGGAACGAAGCTTCAGCCAGGGGGATCTGACAGAGCAGAATCTTGCGAATCTCGGAGCAATGCGTCTTCCGGTCTTGGAAACGGCAAAAGAACCCCTCCTGCAGCAGGAGATTGAGAAAGCCCGCGCGGCCGGAGATTCTGTCGGCGGGATCGTGGAAACCGCCATTACCGGGCTGCCCGCGGGGATCGGAGATCCGTTCTTCGACTCTATGGAGAGCCGGCTGTCGCAGATCCTGTTTTCCGTGCCGGCGGTGAAAGGCGTGTCTTTCGGGAGCGGTTTTGCGTTCGCGGATATGACCGGATCAGAGGCGAATGATCCTTTCCGCCTGGAGAACGGCAGGATTGTGACGGAGACCAACCATAACGGCGGGATCCTCGGCGGCATCACAACGGGCATGCCGGTCGTCTTTCAGACAGTACTGAAGCCCACGGCATCGATCTCGCGGCCGCAGAGAACCGTCGATATCGCCAGAATGGAAGAAGCGGAGATCACTGTCTCGGGCAGACATGATCCCTGTATCGTTGTACGCGCTGTACCTGTCCTGGAGGCCTGCGCGTGTATCGCGGTCTATGACGCGATGAAGGAGGCACAATGTCTGTAGATCTGGAAGAATCCCGTCGAAAACTGAACGAAATCGATGAACAGCTCGCGGATCTGTTCGACAAAAGAATGCGTATTACAACGGACGTCGCGGCCTACAAGCAGGAACACGGCAAGCCGATTTATGATGCGGCCCGCGAAGCACAGGTGATCGAACGCGCCAGACAGCGCTTCCCTTACCGCAGCGAGGAGTTCCGTCGCGAGCTGGGGACTTTTTTCCAGACCGTGATGGATCTGTCCAAGGAGCAGCAGGCGAGGGAGATCCGTACCGAGAATGTGCTGCATACCGCTTATTACGGTGTGCCCGGATCCTTTACCCATGAAGCGCTTGGGCTGCTGTACGGCTGCGGTACGATCGAGAAGAATTATCTTTCCTGCGAAGAGATCTTTCGTGCGGTAGCGGAGGGCAGCGCCGATTACGGTATCGTGCCGGCAGAGAACTCCACAACGGGAATCATTTATGATGTCTATGACTGTCTGGCCAAGTATCCGGTCTATATCGTCCGGGAGGACGTTCTCAGTATCACACAGAATCTTCTCGTGATTCCGGGGACGCAGCTGTCGGATATCAAGAATGTATACTCCCATGCGCAGGGCTTCGCGCAGAGCTCTGTTTTTCTCGCGAATCATCCGGATTGGACACAGATTCCTTACTATAATACGGCAAAAAGCGCAGAACATGTCGCGGAGCTGGGCGACCGCGCGAATGCCTGCATCGCGGGTATCAAATGCGCAGAGCTGTACGGCCTGGAGCCCCTTGTGACACGGATTCAGGACCGGGACAAGAATTTCACACGTTTCTACGCGATCGCGAGGACGATCCAGCAGCACGAAGACGCCAATACGCTGAGCCTGTACGTCAAGCTGCGGCATGAGCCCGGTTCTCTTTACCGGATGCTTTCGGTATTCGCCAAATACGACCTGAACCTGCTGAAGATCGAGTCACGGCCGATTCCGGGACAGATCTGGGAATACGGATTCTATATCGACGCGCAGGGCAATGTGGAGGATCCCAAGGTGCAGGAGGCGCTGCGGGAGATCCGTCCGCTCTGTCTGGAGTGGAAGCTGCTGGGCAATTATATCGGACAGCGGGTCATAGCATATGATGAAAAAAGTAACGGTCTACACTGACGGTTCCTGCAAAGGGAATCCGGGGCCGGGCGGATACGGTGTTGTACTCCGGTATACCGCGGAAAACGGCCAGACATATGAAAAAGAACTCTCCGGAGGATTCCGGCAGACGACCAATAACCGGATGGAGATCCTGGCGGCGGTCATCGCTCTGGAGGCGCTGAAAGTGCCTTGCGAAGTGGATCTTTATTCGGATTCACAGTATCTGGTAAACGCGATGAATGAGGGATGAGTCGCCAAGTGGAAAAGGCTCGGCTGGTACCGTGACGCAAAGCGCAAAGAGAAGGCCAAAAACGTCGATCTCTGGCAGCGTCTGGAGGAAGCGGCGTCCCGGCATCAGGTGCGTTATTCCTGGGTAAAAGGACACGCGGAGAACCAGTATAACAATCGCTGCGATGCGCTTGCGGTGGAAGCGGCATCGGACCCGGACAGATGGCAGGAAGATCCGGAATACGGCAATCAAGAATCGTGAAGCATTGCGATAAAGAATCATAAAGCCTGGAGGTGGACAGCATGAAAAGAGAGGACTACATCAGCTGGGATGAGTATTTCATGGGAGTCGCGTTCCTTTCCGCGATGCGTTCCAAAGACCCGAATACACAGGTCGGAGCCTGCATCGTCAGTCAGGAGAACAAGATCATGTCCATGGGATACAATGGTTTTCCTGTCGGGGTTTCCGACGATGATTTCCCGTGGGAGCGGGACGGAGGCTCGGAACTGGAGACCAAGTATCCTTTTGTCGTCCATGGCGAAATGAATGCGATCCTGAATTACCGCGGCGGCAGTCTGGAAGGCGCAAAACTGTACGTAACGCATTTCCCCTGCTGTGAATGCGCGAAGGCGATCATTCAGGCCGGGATCACCAAGGTAATCTACTGTATCGACAAATACGCGGACACTGCCTCGGTTATCGCTTCCAAGCGGATGATGCGCGCGGCGCATGTTGTCTATGAACCCTACAGAATTACCGGAAAAGCACTGACCATCAACGTATAAACATATCATTTCAACAGAAAGGACGGCTACAATCCTATGAAATGTCCATACTGCGGATCAGAGAATCTGAAGGTCATCGATTCCCGCGCGGCTGAAGACGGTTCCATCCGCCGCCGCAGAGAATGCGGAGTATGCAGGAGAAGGTTTACAACCTATGAAAAGATCGAATCCATGCCGGTATTTGTCGTCAAGAAGGACAATACACGCGAGCCTTTTGACCGCGACAAGCTGATCGACAGGATCTCCCGTTCGACCTACAAGAGACCCGTGTCCGCCGACGCGCTTGCCAATATCGCTGACGAGATCGAGCAGACGGCACAGGGCAGTCCGCGTCATGAGATCACCAGCAGCGAGATCGGAGAGATCGTAATGCGGAAGCTGAAAGACATCGATGAGGTCTCCTATGTGCGTTTCGCGTCCGTATACCGGGAGTTCAAGGACGTCAATTCCTTTATGCAGGAGCTGACGGATCTGATGAACAAGAACAGGCTGGAGTCCTGACGGACCATGGATTGGTCTCCCGAACAGGAGCAGGTTATCCGTCACAGGGACGGGAATCTGCTCGTATCAGCCGCTGCCGGTTCCGGTAAAACAGCCGTTCTTGTCGAAAGAATCGTACAGATCGCGCTGGATGAGGCACAGGGGACGGATATCGACCGGATTCTGACCGTAACGTTTACGAATCTGGCCGCGGCGCAGATGAAAGAAAGGATCTACCGGAGACTGCAGGAAGAAGCGGACAAGGATCCCGGGAACGCCAGAATCCACAGACAGTTGTCGCTGCTTCCAAAGAGCCCGATCATGACGATCCATGCGTTCTGTCTGTCCGTCGTGCATCAATACGCGGCGCTGATTCCCGGGCTGGATCCGGGGTTCCGTGTCATGGATGAGAACGAGGCAAGGCTTCTGTCACAGGATGTGATGGCGGAAGTGTTGTCCTCTTTGTATGATCTTTATGAGGATTCTGACACCCCGGAGGCACAGCATTTCCATACAATGCTTGATCTGTACAGCGGGCAGAAGCAGGACAGCCGGATGGAGCCGCTTCTTCTGGAGATCGAGAAGGAGATCGGCAACTACCCGAACAGCAAAGAATGGCTTCAGAACGCCATTGCGGCGAACAGCGGAGAGCATCCGGAGCTTTATGGTGCGCTGCAGGGCGTGAGGGACACTTTATTTGCGTATGAAGAGGCCTTCGGCAAAGAAAAGCTCGAGCGGGGCGTTGTGGATTATCATGATTTTGAACTGTTCGCCGAGAAGATTCTTTTGGATCCTTCCGGCAAGCCGACGGACGCGGCCCGGGAGATCCGGGACACGATCGATCTGATCCTGATCGATGAGTATCAGGATTCCAATGTAATACAGGAGCGCATCCTCGGAGCTGTTGCCCGGACAGAGAACGGCCAGCCCCATAATGTTTTTATGGTCGGCGACATCAAACAGAGCATATACAGCTTCCGAGCCGCCTGCCCCAAGCTCTTTAACGAGAAGCTGGCGACGTATTCGGAGGACGCGCTGCCGCGCAAAATCTATCTGCAGCGCAATTTCCGCAGCAGGAAAGAGATCCTGTCCGCCGCGAATGAGATCTTCGAATGTACGATGAATCCGGAGAGCGGCAGTATCGATTATACGCAAGGACATGCGCTTCTGCCGGGAAGAGCTTACCAGGGAACACCGGAGGACGGTATGGCTTATGTTCCGGTGCTGCAGCTGCTGGTATCGGACAAAAAGCTTCTAAGCGGCGATATTACAAGGCTGGAAGCCGAGCATACCGCCGAGCAGATCGCGCAGATGCTCGCGAATCCGACCGCGCATATGATTTATGATAAAGATCTCAAAGCGCCACGACCGGTACGGGCCGGGGACATCACGATCCTTCTGCGCGCGGTCAGCACCTCCGGACCGATCTTCCAGAAAGCGCTGGAGAATCGGAATATCCCGGCTGTATCTTCAGCAGCGGACAGCTTCTTTGAGACTGAAGAGATCCGGATCGTTCTGAATCTGCTGCGCCTGATCGACAACAGCCACCAGGATATTCCTCTGGAAGCGGTCATGCACTCGTTCATTTTCCGCTTCTCTTCGGAGGAGCTTGCGCTGATCCGCTTAGGCGTGCCTCAGACCGACAGTTTCCATGAGGCAGTCTATTTATACCCGGAGGAGGGTCCCGACGAACAGCTTGCGGAGAGGATCCGCCTGTTTATCCGACAGGTGGAGACCTGGCGCGATTGGAGCGAAAGCCTGCGGATCCGTGAGCTTCTGGAAAAGCTGTATACGACAACGGGTTTGTATGAATACGCCGGGTCCATGCCGGGCGGCGCAAGACGCAAGGCCAACCTGGACCTGATGCTCTCCAGAGCGGATGCTTTTGAGACAGGAATGTACAGCGGCGTTTTCCAGTTCCTGCGTTTTCTCGACAAAATGCGGGAGAGGGAAGCCGATTATGAAGAAGCGGCGGGCAGTACGGATCAGAATGCCGTCCGTATCATGACGATCCATAAAAGCAAGGGACTGGAGTTCCCGGTCGTTTTTCTCTGCGGGATCGAGAAGAAATTCTCCAATATGGATACGCGGAACAAGATACTTGTCGAGGAAGAACTCGGGTTGGGAAGCCGGAGGCTGGATCCGCGCAGGATGACGGAGTATAAAACGCCGCATTATCTTGCGATCCTGAACGCAAAGAATCAGGCCCAGAAGGAAGAAGAACTGCGGAT
>CACZPA010000126.1 GCA_902782895.1 uncultured Eubacteriales bacterium | reverse complement strand
CGCGGATACTTCCGAAGATCTGCGGTTTGCGGCGGACAGGATGCTCGTCCGGGGGATCAATCGTTTTATTGTACCGAGCCGTTTTCGTGAAGACCATTCGGAGTTGATGGCTTATCTGCAGCGGATGGCATATCTGTTTGAAGGCGGCAAAAGTGTCCCCCAGGCTGCGCTGCTGCATTGCGATGAAGCGCTCCAGGCAGGCTTTGCTGGCGATCCGTCCGAAACGGCCCGACAGCTTACCGAGGCGCAGATCGACTACGATATCGTCTCCTCTGATCTCTTCGCGGAACGTCGTGTGGACCTGATCTATAACCGTCTTGTCATCAATGGAAACCGTTATCAGGCGCTTATCGTCCCGGATTATGCCTGCATTACGGCGCCTCTCCTTGGCTTTATCCTCGCCGCGGAGGAAACCGGCTTCCCGGTTATTTTCACCGGACAACGGCCCTCCGGCATCGTCGGCATGGACGTCTCCGACGCAGCACTTGCGCTTCTCGCGGATACAGGAACACTCGTCGAGCCCTCTGCTGCTGCCGCAGAGCTGATCTCGCGCGGGATTCAGGATATTCGGATCTCGCCTACCTCCGCCTCCATTGTCAGCTATCATTACCGCCGCGAAAACCACATGTATCTTTTCCTGAACGAATCCGCGGATCAGGCCTATGAGGGACAGATCTACATGCCGGGCTATCAGGAACCGGTCATCTATGACGCGGAGAACAACACCGTCCGGCGGTTGTCCTACGAGCGGACCGAAAAAGGTATTCTCGCAAACGTGCAAATTGCTCCACGCCAGCTGCTTGTCATCGTATTCGGCTGATACGCAAAAACAGACGAAAACTCCGGCTTTCATGAGGCGACCTCCAAAAGCCGGAGTTTTTTTGCTGTAAATACAGGCGGAATCCCTTTTTAATCTACCGTGAACTCGCCTTCAAGCCGGATATCCCGGGAGCCGGCTCCCACGAGGACGCGAAACCGACCCGGCTCCACCGTCCACTCATATCGGATATTCATGAGTTTCAGATGGGATTCGTCTATCGGAAAGACCACATGTGACTTTTCTCCCACACTGAGATGAATGCGTCGGAACCCCTTCAGAAGCATGGGCGGGGTGACTACCGAACTGTCAACGTCATCGAGATAGAGCTGGACTACTTCGTCTCCGTCCGCCTCCCCGATATTTTTCACGTCGCAGGAAACCGTAAAACGGTGATCCGCGATCTGCTCGATCACAAGGTTGGAATACTCGAATTTTGTATAGCTTAAGCCATAGCCAAAGGGAAACAGCGCGTTTTTTGGACCTTCCAGGAAGTCCTCCGCACCGCCGGGCAGCATGGAGTAGTAGCATGGAATTCGCGTGGAGCTGCGCGGCAGGGACAACGGCAGACGTCCGGCCGGATTGTATTCACCCATCAGTACCTGTGCGATAGCCCGTGCGCCGGATTCTCCGCCGAAAAAGGCCATCAGAATCGCGTCGCATATTTCATTCTCCCGCGAGAGATCCAGCGGCTTGCCGTTTTCCACCACCAGGATCAGGGGCTTGCCGAGGGTGGCGAGCTTTTCAATCAGCTCCCGCTGGCGGCCGTTCAAAGTCAGTTCACACCGGTCTCTGCCCTCGCCGCTTGTGATGGTATTATCACCGCCAACAAAGAGGATTGTATCGCACGTCGCGGCAATAGAGACGGCTTCCTCCAACTCATCGACGATCTCTTCCTCGCCTTCCGAGTAGAGATGCGGCTGACCGTCCACTACCCTTGGCTGCTTTTTATCATAGGTGATAGCGCATCCATTGCATTGCCGTACCGTTACATTGTCGCCCAACATGGCCTTCAGTTCCTCATACAGCGAAGGAATCGGGAACTGAGGCGTTGAGGAATAACCGCCGATCTTCTGAGCCACAGATGAGGGACCGATCAGCGCGATGGACCACAGACCTTTTTTCAATGGCAAAACACCGTCATTCTTCAGCAGGACCAGAGACTCCTGCGCAACCTTGTGTGACAAAGCCCTGTGCTCCCCGCATCGGATCACGCTCTTCCATGTCTCTTCGTCGGTATAGGGGTGTTCGAAGAGGCCAAGCTCGAACTTCACGCGGAGAACCCGGAATACAATATCATCCAGCCGTTCCATGGACAGCTTTCCTGCCTTGACCAGCGCTGTAACGGTCTTCTTCCAGAAACCCGGCGAATAGTCGCAGCCCTGCACGTCCAGACCATTACGCATGGCAAGTCCGACCGCATCCTCATCCGTAGATACGAGGTGATGAGCGTGCTTTAATCGCCCCACGCCACCCCAGTCGGACCGGGAATACCCTCGAAGTCCGAACCGCTCCTTCAGAACGTCTTTCAGATACCACTCCGAGCACATCAGTGGATCGCCGTCCACACTATTGTAACTGACCATAACGTTGTACGCACCGCCCTCGCAAATCCCCGCCTCGAAGACCGGCAGATAGCAGCTCTCCACCTCCCGTCGTCCTGCCCGTGCCGGAGAACAGTTGGTTCCGCCCTCAGCAATGCCGTGGACACAGTAGTGCTTTGGCTCTGCGATAACCGCGTCGGAGCGGGAGATATCACCCTTCTGCTCGCCGGAGATGATAGCCGCCGCCATCCGGGAGGACAGATAGGTGTCCTCGCCAAAGGTCTCTTCGATCCTGCCCCACCGGGATTCCCGCGCGACGTCAAGATTCGGAGCAAGGATCTCCTGCATGCCAAGGGCACGGGTCTCCCGCCCGATTGCCTCTCCAACCTTGCGGATCAGATCCGGATCAAAGGTCGCGCCGAAGTTAAGCGGGGTTGGGAACACCGTCCCCCTAACGCCGCTGATGCCGTGCAGGGCTTCCCCCGTAAAGATCACAGGAATCCCAAGACGGGAGTTTTCGATAAAATACCTCTGTATAACATTAAAGGGTACGGGAGTGGAATACATGTCGTGAATGAAGCCGATTCCGTCCCTGCCGAAGTCTTTCTCCAGCCGGGCGGTATCAAACGCTGTATCCGGCTCAACACTGCAATGCTGCCGGGCGTCCGGCTTCGTGGCGTACTCTACGCCACGCATCATGCAGGTCTGGGCTGCTTTCTCCTCCAGCGTCATCCGGCTGAGGAGATCCTTTGCCCGCGCATCCGCTGACAAAGCAGGATTCTGATAATCAAACATGGCGATAATCTCCTGTTGAATTCTAATCCGAAATAAAATGGATTGTTGCGTATCTGGTCACTTTAGGATATTTGATAGCATAAAAAGGCGGCTTTATCAAGGAATCCGATATAAGAAAAAGCCTGCATCCCGGCACAATGCCGATGATGTAGGCTTCTGTCTTCTCTTCCTGATGGACGCAACGTAATCCATCTGTCCGGACTCAATAGAGTCCTTTTACCTTATAATCCCGCTCCGCGTCACGGCGCTGGTCCTTCTTGGCGATCGATTCCCGCTTATCGTAGAGCTTCTTGCCCCGGGCAAGCGCGATCTGCATCTTGGCGTAATTGCCTTTGAAATAGACCTTGACCGGAACGATCGTATACCCGTCGGCGCTTACACCGGCGACAAGCTTGCGGATCTCACTCTTATGCAGCAGCAGTCTGCGTGTACGGACCGGATCGCGGTTGAAGAT
>CACZPA010000125.1 GCA_902782895.1 uncultured Eubacteriales bacterium | reverse complement strand
GGAGCCGCATCTGTATACGCTCGTCAGCGAAGTTGTCTGTGACGGAGAGGTCGTGGACAAGGAAGAGACGACCTTCGGTATCCGCGAACTGAAATATGACGCGGACCATGGTCTGTATGTAAACGGCGAGAAGACGGTCATTTACGGTTTTGCGAACCATATGATCTATCTCGGTGTCGGCGAGGCGATGACCGATTCCATGTGCGAATTCCAGATCCGCACGCTGCGCGAGATGGGATCCAACGGCTACCGTACCGCCCACAGCCCGCATCAGGACGCGATCATGGACTGGTGCGACCGCTACGGACAGCTCGTAATGGATGAGAACCGTATCTTCCATTCTTCCGAATTCGGCATCGATGAGGTGCGCCGCCTGATCCTGCGTGACCGCAACCATCCGTCGGTCTGCATGTGGGCGATGTATAATGAGGAAGATTTCGTAACGGAGGAGACCGGAATCCGCATCTTCAAGACCCTGAAGGAAGAGGTCCGCAAGCTGGATCCGACAAGACCGGTTACCGACGCGACTTCCTATGGGATGTTCAGCGAAGGCATGCATGACGATTACGATATCTTCGGATTCAACCATCAGAGCATGCATTTTGACTCCCTGCACAAGGTACACGCCGGCAAACCGATCTTCTGCTCCGAGATGATTTTCCCGGTCGGCAAAGAGCGCTATGGCATGAAAGCCCGTGCGGCGGAGGACGCGCACCAGCTGCAGAAGGAATTCCCGATCGGCGGATTCCATTTCACAGGATGGTCGGAGATGTCCGGACGTCCGCGTATCATCGGCATGGAAGGTACCTACGCGGCCGGTTATTACGGCTTCCGCGCGCTGCTTAAGCCGGATGAGCCCATTGCGAAGATTTTCCCGGCGTGGGATTTCCCGGGACAGGAGGGCAAGACCGTTGAGCTCAGTCTCGCGAATAACGGTGACACGGTTGAAGTATTCCGCAATGGTGAGAAGATCCTGACGACAAAGACTGACATTTATCAGATCACGCCGGTTCAGGTTGAGTATCAGCCGGGCGAGCTTAAGATCGTCGCTTACAAGAACGGCGAGAAGTGGGCAGAGGATGTTTCCGTAACGCCGGGAGCTCCTTACGCGCTCGAACTCGTCTGCGAGAATAAGATGCTCAAGGCGGACGGCACCGATACCGCGCTTGTTTCCGCGTATGTAGTCGATAAGGACGGCAACCGCTGCCTGCAGGACCGCGGCAGAATGCTGCATTTCTCCTGGAATGAAGCGGGCGAGCTGGTCACGACTAACGCGCTGAACGATAACGGATTCCAGGGCTATGTGGGACCGGACATCCGGAACTTCATGGGCAAGGCGCAGGCGATCCTTCGCACGCTTCCCTGCCAGGGACCGATGGTTGTCCGCGTAGAATCAGAAGGACTGCAGCCGGCCGAGATCGAGATTCCGTGGATCATGCCGGAAGTCGAACAGGTTCCGGACTGCAAGCCGGGATATGTGGTGAACTGGAAGATTTCCAAGCTGATGCCGGGTGAGATGGACGATCAGAAGGTCATCAGCGACCATGACGTACAGCGCTGGCATGTCGTGGATACCGTCGGTTCTCCCGCGATTCTTGCCGGAGCAAGGTCCAACCCGTTCAGCGGCACACCCGGTCTGTATCCGCCGGAGGTCGCTCTGAACTATGCTTATTATAACCATGTCGTGATTCCGGATGATCTGAAGCCGGAGACAGAGGATGCTGTGCTGGCGCTGCGCTTTGAAGGCATCGACGGCAAGGCAAATCTGTATGTGACGGATGGCAAGAAGACAAATACCGGACATCACGCGAGTGATTCTCCGTGGTTCGGTCATTACCGTCCGGAGTGGATCGTTCCGTGTCCCGATTTCAAGCCGGGCGACGAGGTCGATATTTGGGTCATGATGCATGATCTCGGACGTGTCCACGGTATCGGCTGGCCGGTACATTGGGAGTACACGACGATGGCTAAGATTGAAGCGTTGGAGAAGCAGACCGCCAAGGAGTGGGATTTCTGCAATCACGACGACGATTAATTGATCAGAACTTGAGACTGCCGCGCCTTTATCGGTGCGGCGGTGTTTTTTTGCAGACAATTCTCTGGATGTTTTACTTCCGATGTGTCAGAACGCATCAGCTCTGATAAGATTTTTTTGGCAGTGCTGACACATTTGGCAAAACTCTGCCTTACCCTGCTTTATTCTGATTTACCCTGACCTATTCTGCCTTGTTCTGCTGTACTCAGCCGTGCTTTGCCTTGAATGTGTCAGCACTTGTCTGTATATATAATAAAAACGAACCTTTTCTGACACACTGCTGTCAAAAAAAGAATCTGAATTGCTTTTTGCAGGAATCAATCGGCGAAGCTTCAAAAACAATTCAAATCCGTTCTATTAAAGACATAATAAGAACAGAGGTTTGTTTCCTGAAGGAATAATATCGTCAGAAAACACCATGGGCATGCAGCATTTGTTCAATTTCGACAAGGTCGATATGCTTGTCATGTGAGGTACTGATCAGCAGATTTTGTCCTTCAACGATACCCGCATATCGATAGCGTTCTTTTTTAATGCGCCAGTTTTCCGCATAGTCAGGCACGTCGAGCATGCCAAGATGTTCGTGATATATAAACCTGCCATCTACCAGGTACCTGAAATCCGGATAAACAGTCCGCCCGCCGACTATTGTCGGCGATGCATATTCGAAATGCACATGATGCTTATGCAGCATTTCAACAATAGCGGCTTCAGCTGTAGAACAGACATATATTTTGTTGGTGTAGAATACATAATTATTCGCATATGGACGGTTTATTATCTTCATCTTGGCTGAAAGCCGACTCCGATATCCTTTAATATGTTGTGATTCTTTGCGGATTCTTCGTAAGACTGTTCGGATCATTCTCTTTATACGGAGCAAATCAATGAGATTTGCATTTGTTTTCAAGGAAAGATACTTATCTCGTCTCTGGTGGTTTTCCGTGAATTGGACGCTGTAATAAACGCGCTCCCCACGACGGCGCACAGCAAGTGTCCCTCGTGGAAACGAAGGCAATTCATTCAACAGTTGAGCATGGAGTGTTACCATCTGCTCAATTGACAGAGACGCTACATCGAGGTTCGGGTCCGGGATAACCAGCTTCGAAGGGTCAATATATCGTAAAGAATCAGTTTCATAATAAGCATCCATCTATACCACCCCTTGCAATTTGATTCTATCTTTATTATCGAACGTTATTTGAATTTGGCTGGTTTTTTGAAAAAATGTTTTGAATTAATGTGGTCAGAATCGATTTGGCTTTTGTATAAAAGCGAATAGTTGCTGACACGCAATGAGGTGGCAATGGGGTGGCAATGAGGTGGTAATGAGGTGGCAATGGGGTGGTAGGGTGGCAATGGGATGGTAGGGTGGTAATGGGGTTGTAATGGGCTGGTAATGGGATGGTTATGGGGTGCTTAGATGGCAAAGCGAGCGTCTATCACTTGCACGGTGGTATTTTCTGTAGTATACTGATTCGGAAGCCGCAATTGTTAAGAACAGAGGAAGACAGAAGAGGTAATTATGGCAGAAATACAGTCAGTCCGCAGAACTAAGAGCCCTTACGATAACACGGAATTCCGCAAAAAACTGACCGCGATCGTGATGCCGGTCGCGATTCAGGTCTTTATGCTGTCGCTGGTCAACGCGACGGATTCGATCATGCTGACGTTCGTAAGCCAGGACGCGATGTCCGCGACCTCGCTCGCGGGACAGATTCAGTTCATCCTGAATATCGTTGTCAACAGCGTGGCGAACGGGATCGGCATTCTGATCGCGCAGTACTGGGGCAAGAAGGACGCGAAAACGATCGAGCGGATCATCCCGATCGGCCTTCGGCTGAACCTGTTGATCGGCCTTGTATTCATGCTGGCGGGATTGATCTTTCCCCGCGGGCTGATGCGGATCTTTACGTCGGAGGAATCGCTGCTCGAGGACGGTGCTGTCTATCTGCGTTATGTCGCGTTGTCCTATTTTCTCGTAGCGGTCTCGCAGATTTACCTGTCGGTGCTCAAGAATACGGGCCGCCCCAAGACCAGCTCGCTGATCGCTTCTTCTGCGGTCGTCATCAACCTGATCGGCAACGCGATTCTGATCTTCGGACTTTTCGGCGCGCCTAAGCTCGGCATCGTCGGCGCGGCGATCGCGACAGTTTTCTCCCGGCTGGTGGAACTCGTCTGGTGCATGATCGAGACGGCGAAAAAAGACCGCGTCAAGGTGCGCTGGGAGTGGCTTTTGAAGCGGAATAAGGTGCTGGAAGGGGACTTCCGGAGATACACTCTGCCGCTGATGGCGGCAAGCTCCGTCTGGGGCGTGGCGTACACCTCCTACTCTGTGATCATGGGGCATATGGGCAGCGACGCGGTCGCGGCAAATTCCGTCACGACGAATCTGCGGAGCATGCTGGTCTGCTTCGCGCGCGGTGAAAGCGCCGGCGCGGGGATTCTGGTCGGGAATCTGCTTGGCGCGGGGGACCTCGACAAAGCGAAGGATTACAGCCGGCGGCTGGTGCATGTGTCGATCGCGACGGGCGTGATATCCGGCTGTCTGATGATCGGCCTGTCCTTCTTCCTGCCGGGCTTCTTCCCGATCTCGGACACCGCTAAATCGTATCTGCAGACGATGATGATTTTCTGCGGATTCAACATGATGGCACAGGCGGTCGCGACGGTCGTGCTCGACGGTATCTTTACGGCCGGCGGCGACACGCACTTTGACATGATGACGAATGTCCGGGTCATGTGGTTCTTTACGATCCCGCTCGGGATTCTGGCCGCCTTCGTGCTCAAATGGCCGCCGATGGCTGTCTACTGCATCGTCAACTCAGATGAAATCGTCAAAATGCCGCTTGTTTACCGGCATTATAAAACCTTCGTCTGGCTGCGCAATCTTACGCGGGAAGCGGACGAAGTGGGGATAGAAGAATAATCGAATATATTAAAAAATGCCTCTCGCGCAGGTCTGACAAGTTTGCTGTCGGACGCGGGAGGCACTCTTTTTGTCCCTGAAAACACTTTGTCTCTCTCAAACGTTATAAGAATGAAAGCTGAAAGAGAGGAGAGTGTCGCACAATGGGACTTGATCAGAGATTATTTGAACAAAGCATGCTCCAGAAGATTGAATTACAGTTTAAGGCTCCGTCCTGGACGAGAGAAGAGCATATGGAGAGGAACGTGCCACAGACAGAGCTGCGGAGGTGCAGGGACAGTTCCGCCCGGGTAAAACCTTGTCAAAGGGTACGGTTTGCGGAGATCTGTCACAGGATATGTGAAAAACTCAGAAGAATACTGGCCCGTTGATCTCACAGAAACGATTGATCAGCTCTTCAACCTGGGCCTCGGACTGCAAGGCGGCGGTAGCGCCTCTTTGCGTGACGCTGACGGCCGCGCAGGCGGAAGCAAAGAGGACAGATTTGCGAAGATC
>CACZPA010000124.1 GCA_902782895.1 uncultured Eubacteriales bacterium | reverse complement strand
CCGAAAGACGGATCATGGCTGTCCTCCTTCTCCGACCTGCGGCACCGGAACAGTCTGAGGCGCTGGAACGGTCTGCCGCAGCGGCGACAGTACAGCCGACGGTTCATTGCGCGGCGCGACGCCGACCCTGTAGTCGGCCGGTCCCAGCCTGTCATACAGCACGCCGAGAACAGTCCTCCAGGCTATTTCCGGCGTATTATTATCTTCCGACAAATGCGCCAGAAGCGTCTGACAATAAGGATTTGAGGCGAAAATATCCGACAGCAGGAAGCCGCAGTCCACGTTCGACAGATGGCCGAGATTCGAGCGGATCCGATGCTTCAGCGCGGCCGGATAGGGCCCATTCATCAGCATTTCCGGATCGTGGTTGGACTCCGCGATCACGATATCCGCCCCCTGCGCAAGCATCCGCATCTCATCGGAAACCATCCCGGTATCCGTCAGAATGATGAGCTTATGTCCCTCCGCCGTGATCTGATAGCCGACCGGCTCATTGGCGTCATGATAGGTCAGGAAAGGCTGTATCCGCATGTTTGCGAGGCGATAGCCGTGACCTGCCCGGATCGTATAGCACCGCGGCAGCGCGATCCGGCCGAGCGCTTTCTGCATGCCCTGCCAGGTGCCCTCCGTCGCGAAAACAGGAATCTGATATTTTCGCACAAATGCTCCGATGCCTTTGACGTGGTCACTGTGTTCGTGCGTAACAAAAACCGCCTGCACCTTCGACGGGTCCAGTCCGACGCTGTACAGGTTTGCCTCAGCGGCTTTCAGACTGATTCCGATATCGACAAGCACACAGGCTCCGCCGGCTTCCACATAGTGGCAGTTTCCGCTCGAACCGCTCGCCAAAGAACAATACCGCATCCGTTTCACTCCTGTCCCTTCCAGAACTCTTCCAGTACTTCGCCGATCTGTGAAGGCTCGGCGACCTTAACATCCCATTCCGCCGGCAGATTCCGCCGGACCTGCGGCTCCTGATACCGCGCGTCAAGCAGCACGATCACGCCCCGGTCCGTCTCCGTCCGGATCACCCGTCCGGCCGCCTGAAAGACTTTGTTCAGGCCGGGATACCGGTACGCGTAGTCGAATCCGCTCCCTGTAAGTCTGTCCATCGCGTCCCGCACCAGATCGCGCTCCAGACCGATCTGCGGGATCCCGACGGTTACGATTACCGTCCCTACCAGACGCCTGCCGGTCAGGTCGATTCCTTCCGAAAATGCTCCGCCCATCACGGCGAACGCGAGTGTCCACGGCGGATCCTCCCGGAAATGTCCCAGCCATTCCTCCCGGTCCTCTTCCGTCATACCGGACTCCTGCAGGAGGACTTTTTCCTCCGGATATGCGTCCCGGTAGAACTCCGCCACGCGCTGCATATAAGGGTAGGATGGGAAAAACACGATATAATTGCCTTCATGTGCGTGGACTGTCCGGTAGATTACCGCTGATACGTCCCCGATGCTGCTCTCCCGGCTCTTGTAATCGGTCCGGACTCCATCCGCCGCCACAACGGCCAGATGGGACGGGTCAAAAGGCGACGGGAGACAGATGGCCAGGGACGGTTTTTCTTCGTTCTTGACCTCAAGCATTTCGCGGTAATAAGCGATCGGCAGCAGTGTCGCCGAAAAAAGAACCACCGCCCGCACCTGCTCATACCTCTCGGCAAGCTTTTCTGCCGGATGTACACAGTAGAGACGGATCCGCACGTCCGAGCCTTCCCTTCGGCTGTAGACCACGGAGTTCTCGTCATAGACCTCCGCCATCCGCAGATAGAACAGAATATCGAAATAGAGCTGTGTCCCCGCAGTGTCCGCGCTGCCCTCCTTCATCAGCCAGTCGGCAAGCTCCTCGCGGAAGCCGTCGAGCGCGGCCGTCAGCACCGTCGGCGGGGCCTCTTCAACCCTGACACCCGCAACGCCAAGCGCTTCCTCCTTCTCGTCAAACCAGGTCACGATCTCGCCGAGCAGACGGCGCATGCGGCGCCTTGTTCTGGCGGGTTTGCCCCGGAATCTGGCCTGCAGTTCGACAAAAGGCGCGCGACCAAGCTCTGCGCTGTACATGCTCTGCGCGCGCTCCGGCAGGTTATGGGCCTCATCCACAAGCAGCGTATAATCCGTCTTCTCGCTCTCGCCAAAGAAACGTTTAAGCGAAGCGGTCGGATCAAAAGCATAATTATAGTCCCCGATGATCACGTCTGACCAGGTGCTGATATCAAGTTCGAGCTCAAAGGGACAGACATGATGCTTCTCCGCGATCGCAAGGACCTGCTCCCGCTTCAGGATGCCGCCGGACTCGCCGTCCGTCCCGGTCGTGATTGCCTCATAGACCGCGTCGTTGATCCGGTCATAATGCCCTTTCGCGAAGGGACAGACATCGGGGGTACAACTGCGTTCCGGCATGGGACAGATCTTGTCCTTCGCCGTGATCGAGACCGACAGCAGCTCCGGCTCCTGTATCTGCAGTCTGTCAAGCGCCTCCTGCGCGGCCCGCGCGGCGGCGTTTTTTGCCGTCAGATAGAAGATTTTGGAGGTCAGGCCCTGTCCCATTGCCTTAAGCGACGGAAAAAGCGCTGAGATCGTCTTGCCGATACCGGTCGGTGCCTGCAGGAACAGCACACGGCTGTCCTGAATCGTTTTGTAGACATACGCGGCCATCGTTCTCTGTCCCTCCCGGTACTCCGGATAAGGGAACTCAAGCTTCTCCAGCGAAGCGGTCCGCGCCTGAATGTGGGCCTGCTGCCAGCGCACCCATACCGCGAAACGCTCCGTCACATCCCGGAAGAACGCCTCCAGCTCTTCTTTTTCCAGATACTGTTCAAAAGAAAACTCTTCTTCCGTCTCGAGCTGATAATACGTCAGCCGGCACAATACGCCCGGCTCCTCGCCGCAGATCATCGCGGCATAACATAAAAGCTGAGCCCTGTGGGTTGGCTCATACGTAAAACCCAGTGCTTCTTCGGATGCATAGGTGGACTTGATCTCTTCGACACAAAGACGGCCGTCCACGGTCGTTACACCGTCCGCGCGGCCTTCCACGATCAGGGATATTCCGTCCCCGGCATCCACCGTCCGGCTCAGAACGACTTCTTTCTGATAGTCTCCGCCCCGGCTTTTCTGGATCTTCTGATGAGCCTTTGTCCCCTCGAGCGCGCGTTCCGGACTCTGGAAACCGCCGCCTGCAAGATCTCCGCCCCGGCAGATGAACTCCGCCATCTGCCGGACGGAAATGTGAAATTCAGTCGTGTTGACCGGCATTACAGCAGCCAGACCGGAAGCTCGTCCTTCTGCTTTTTTCCGGAATCCGTGCCCTTCTGCTCCTGTACAGGCTTCTGTGCGGGCTTCTGCTCCTTCTCGGGCTTCGGTTCGTCCGTCTTCTTTACGGTTTTTTTCTCTTCCTTCTCTGCCATCTCAGGTTCCTCCTTGGATGTCGCTTTCTTAATCGTGATCACGCCGCCCTTGACCGTCGCCGGTACCAGGACAGGTCTCTCGGAAGGCGTCCGGTTCGGCTGATGAACTGTCATCCAGTACTTGCCGTTCCAGTCCTTGAAGACCATGCCGTGTCCGCCGTCTTCCTCAAACGCGAGCTGTTCGTTCTGTTTCCACGGGCCGAGGATGCCGCTCTTCGAAACGGCGGAACCCATCGCGTATCCCTTGGGGCCTCTTCCGGACCACAGCATGATCAGATTGCGTCCCTCTTTGACCAGGAAAGGTCCGTCCGTCACATAGCTCAGCGCGTCGAGCGTTGTCTTGGGGTCGCGCTCTTTCCACGGACGTCCCTGCGCCCAGCTTGCGTCAGACGCGTGGAAAAGCAGTATCGGCTCACCCGCAGGCGCGCTCAGATCGGACGTCAGCGGCATCGCGCAGATCTCTCCATCGATCACCTGCGACCACTCGTGGCAGAAAACGATCCAAGGCTGGCCTTTCGGGTCTTCATAGAAAGTACCGTCCAGGCACTCCCAGTCGGCCGGTGTTACAGGACCTTCGGAAATCGGCTCGTAAGGGCCTTCCGGCTTGTCCGCACGCAGGATCTGCGTCCCTTTGCGGCGTGTCTCGGAGCCGAACGTCACAAACATATAGTATTTTCCGCGATAGGCATGAACCTCCGGAGCCCAGAAGTTGCGGGTTCCCCAGAAATCCTCCGCCGGGCGGAACGCGGGCATCGGACCGTACCAATGCTCCAGATCTTCGCTCTCATAGCAGTCCAGTCCCGGATACGGGCCTCTCCAGCAGTCCGGACCGGTCGTCCCAAACAGATAGTACTTTTTCTGCTCCGCGACCGGGAGAATGAACGGATCGCGCATCTGGATCTGTGACAGGGACAGATATCCATTCTCCTGCATCAGCGGGAAAAGGCTCTCCAGATTGACGCCGCAATCGGTCAGAATCTGCAGCATCGTGTAATGTTTGCGCATCTCCTTGCAGTGCAGGAGCGCCTGTTTCGCGATCTCGCCGGTGATATACGGCAGTCCGGTATAATCCATGACCGCTCCGGTATGCTTCAGTGCCTGACGCATACGGTCCAGACGCGGCAGCTCCGTACGGATGATGCCATTGATCTGGCGGCGGTTCTTCACGATCTTCTTCAGGCGCTCGATCCTTGTCGGCGCGTCGAATTTATAGTCCTTCAGGATCTCAGGCGCGGCAGCTCCGTAGACCTTCTGAATCGTCTTCTTATAGGACTCCTCGTCAAAACGTTCCAGGCGCGGGATCACGCGGCGCGTCTCGATATCCAGGTCGAGGAATTTACGATATACACGGTCCATCATCAAAGCGCCGACTCCGACTTTTGTCCCGTGGTAGATCGCGGGCTTATTATTAAGCTGCAGCCACATCTCCCAGAAATGCGAGAAATGATGCTCGGAGCCGGAGGCCGCGCGGGAAGTTCCCATATAGCTCATGTAGATGCCGGAAAGCACCAGGCCTTCCATGATCTTCCCGAGCAGCTCGTCGCCGAATTCGCCCTCTTCCGGGGCTTCCAGCGCAAGCTCGGTGATCATGTCCGTGACCTTGAGCATGGCTTCCGCGATGAAATCACAATAGTACTCGCCGTTGATCAGGCGGGACAGCTTCCAGTCCAGTCCGGCGTTGTATTTCGCCATCATATCGGCGATACCGGCAAGCGTCATCTTGCGCGGAGCTTTGCTCATAACGGCAAGATCGCCGATAATGACCTTCGGAGGAGCATAATACTCCGTCACTTTCATGTTGTTGCGGACAAGAGCGGCAACCGTCGAAGCATAGCCGTCCATGGACGCGGCCGTGCCGACGATCCACTGCGGGACACCGCCCAGCATATGACCGATGACTTTGCCCAGATCGTTAAGCGTACCGGATCCGACGGAAATGATGACGTCCGGCCGCGCCTCGCAGCCGTTGAAGGCCTCTACGCCTTCATCCATCGCCTTTTCATCCGCCGGCAGCCAGCCTTCTCTCTCATAGATGTGCTCATATACCGTATAACCCGCTCCGCGCATAATCTCCGCGGCCTGCGCGCCGGCAGCCTCGTGCGTATGCGTATCCTCGAGCATGAAAACCGTCCTGATTCCATGACGATCCAGCAGCTCCGGCAGATACTCCATCGCTCCGCGGCCGATCACGACCTCATCGATATCCGCGCGGTGCGTCCTTCCGCAGGAACAGACGATATCCTTATTCAGCACGTCCGCCAGAGGCATCATCTCCTGCAGTGTCTTTTCAGGCATTTTCTACATCCTCCTTGTCATTTGGTTGCTCTATTTCTTCACTGGCGGCCTGCGCTCCGATATAACCGGTCTCGCGGTAAGCCTCTTCCGTAATCTCTTCCGGATAGCCCAGATATTCCAGAATCCGGATGCCGTTCGGGGCCTTCAGCACGCCTTTTTTCAGCGTATAATCGAAATCGAGCTTTTCTTTGGTGACGTTCTCGCCAAAATGATAGCTATCATACTGGTCCGCGACCTTGTGCGTGATCTCGATATCATGCGTCGCGACGATAACCAGTGTGTTCCGCTCGCCGAGATACCGCAGCAGCGACGAAGCGGCGGCCACGCGCTCGATCGGGTTCGTCCCGCGGAAAATCTCATCGACGATCAAAAGCGACGTCCGCTCCTCGTCGACGACCTGCAGCATCCGCAGCAAAGCTTCCGCCTCAGCCATATAATAGCTCTTGCCGCCGATCAGATCATCGGACGGACTGATAGACGTAACAATGTTGAAGAAACAGGCTTCATAGGCATCCGCGCACACCGTGTAGAAGGTCTGCGCCATCAGCGCACCGGTCGCGATCGTCCGCAGGAAGGTCGATTTACCGGACATATTGGAACCGGTGATTACGACATTCTTCTGGTTAACGCTCAGGGAATTCGCTACGCCCTCGCGTTCCAGCAGCGGATGAACGATATTCTCCACCCGCAGCGTCTGCGGCTCCTTGACAAAGACCGGTTTGGCCGAGCGGCGGAGTCCTCTGCGGAACGAAGCGACGGACATCAGCGCGTCAAGCTCTCCGATTTTGCGGTAGAGCACGCGCAGGACCGGCGCGTATTCCTCGAGCAGATTCGTGCAGCGGATGTAGGCCCGGTCTTCGACCAGGAAAAGGATCTGAATATACTCCAGAAGGCCTGCCAGATCTCCGACACCGTGTCCGAAGGTCCCGGCCCGCTTGCGCAGCGGGGCGCACTTTTTCGCGCATTTCCGGAAGAAATCCCCGTAATCCGCCTCAAGCTGCGGGATCTGCAGATCCGCGATGGCCTGCGCCGCGTCGATCATCGCGGCAATATACCGGACGCCCGGCATCGCGGCTTCCGTCCGGCGGCTCAGCTTCTGATGATAGAAGGTATTGACGACAAACATAATGACCGCGAGCATCAGCCCCGACAGATGGAAGAACGGTATCGAGATCAGCGACGCAAGCATCATGACGGCCAGTGTCGTTGTCCAGCCCGCGTACTCCGGCAGCTTGGGAATTCCTTTAAAAAGCAAAGAACAGGCGCCGTCATATTCCGAGCGCCCGAGACTGTACAGGATACATCCGAGTTTATCTCTTTCTGCCTGATGATGCAGAATAAAGTCCATAACACGGTCTCTGCGCTTCAGCTCCGTCTCATCGAAAACAGGCGTACGAAGCTCGTTATAGAGCACCTGCGCGCCCGGTTTCGAATACGCACGGTCCATTTTGCAATAGACCTCATTCATTTCCAGATCATTCCACGTCTGGTCGTCGAGGATCCAGTCCGCCCGCTTCATCATATTGACGAAATGGGTCTCCGTATCGCGGAATTCCGGATCCGCCTTGCGGATATCGCTGTAATCCTTGCCCCAGTGCGACTGCACATAATTCATCCGGCTCTTTTTGAAATAATTAGCCATCCGTAGTCTCCTCCGCTTCCGTCTCCGTAATCGTAACCGTTACGGAATCCGGTGCGCTTACCGTAGTCAGACCGTCCGCAAGCTTATATACGACATTTACAACATACTCCCCTGTGCTGCTGACCTGCGAGAGATCCATCGATACCTTGACCGGCACGGAGCCGCCCGCCGGATAAGCGTCCGGCTTGCCCTTGACCGTTACCTGCAGAGAACCGTCCGCAAGCGCGCAGCTATATGTCTCCGCAAGACCTGTTACCGTAATATTGTCAAGCGGAATCGAATAACTCTTGACCGTGTACGGCCGCTGCTCTACCGTCACCGTAATCTTCTGCACGCCGTCGTCAGCCAGCCCGATCACCGCGTTATGCATGGAAGACAGAGACGCGACCACCGCCGTCAGATCATATTCTTTGGTGAAAACTTCCTTCTCGCCTGTTACCGTGATCGGAGAGAGCTTGACTTCCGAGATCGCGTCAACAACCTCTGCCGGCCCGTAAATCCGCATCTCGGAGTCCGAAATCGATACGGCAGAGACATAATAATCTCCGGCCGCGTTCTCCGTTATATCCGGAGTACCGACCGAAACGGTTTTGTATTTATAGACAGGAACCGTCAGCTGGCTCATCAGCTTCGCGGAATAGGTAATCCCCTCCGCTCCGTCCAGATTGATCTCATTGCCCTCCGCGTCCAGGAAGACGATATTCTTGCCCTTGCCGGTAACATCGGACGTCGCCTGCTCCAGATTCACGGAAACCTTGGCCGCTGCGATCTGATCGATCCTGGACTGCGGGCCTTTCAGCGTAACCGTGGAGGGAACCATAACGACCATCGGATCCTCCTCCGGAACCATATAACCCTCTGCCGGCGCGCCTTCCATGACAAGCTGCAGGCTGTATTCACGGGAGATCAGATCCTCGACAAAGATCGGCGCGTACGTGATATTCTGCTGTTTAATGGTCACCGAACGGTTGGAGCAGGTGCAGAGGATCTCTGCCTTGCCTTCCTCCGGTACGACATTCAGATAATCGATTGTCGCCGTAAAATCATCCGCAGAAAGGTTCTCTACAACGGAGCGCTGTCCGCTGACAGTAACAGCTACCGTTATATTCTCATCAAATTCGACATATTTGCCGTGTTCCGTGAAATAGTTCTCATTCTGGATCGTGATCGGAATGCCGGTAACCGTAACGGTCCCGATCGGATTCTGCCGGTTTACGACGATGACCCAGAGGACAAGCGCGACGGCAAGAGAAAAGAACTTATAACCTATATTTGTCGTAAAAAACTTTTTGACGGATCCAAGGATTGCGGCTTTACGGCTTTCTGCTTCAGGGTTCAAGACTTTTCCTCCTTTCCGTTCCGCTTCTCCATCCATCTCTGCCACGCCGGATGACTGGCGGAAACGCGCTCCTGGAACTGGTTCTGTATGAAGGAACGGTCGATCTCTCTGCTGATCGATCCCTTAAAGGCCATGGAAATGGTTCCGGTCTCTTCAGAAACCACAAAAACTCTGGCGTCCGACACCTCGCTGAGTCCAAGCGCTGCTCTGTGGCGGGTCCCCATCTCCTTACTGATGGTCAGATCCTCTGACAGCGGCAGATAGCAGGTCGCGTACGTCACCCGGTTATTGCTGATAATCACCGCTCCATCGTGCAGCGGCGTGTTTTTCTCAAAAATATTGATCAGAAGCTGCGAGGTTACGACGGCGTCGACCGGGATTCCGGTCTGTTCATAATCGCCCAATGGGACTTCCTGCTCGACGACAATAAGTGCTCCGGTCTTGACCTCTGCCATTTTCTCCAGAGCATCCACGATCTCACTGATGGTTTTCTGTGAGATCTTCTCCTTGGAATCCGACGAGATCAGGTTGAACAGGCGGCCGTGGCCGAGTCCCTCCAGCGCGCGTCGGATCTCCGGCTGGAAAACGATAACGATCGCGAGCACTCCGTATACCATGGTATTCTGCAGCAGCCACGATGTCACGTTGAGCTGCAGGAAATTGGAAACCAGCGCGATAAATACAAGCAGCAAAAGTCCTCTCAAGAGCGTCCACGCTCTTGTCGTGCGCAGCCAGCTGAGGACACGATAGATCAGGAAAGCGACCAGCGCGATATCCAGGCAGTCAATAAATTTGAGGTGCGGCCAGAAAGTAATCCCGCTCGCTGATCGCAGCCAATCCAACAATCGCTCCAGGATACTCATCCTCCACACCTCTTTCTTTTCAGAATCTGTATTTTCTGCTCCGTAATAACTGTATCAGGTGTTGCTTATACTCTGCGGCTTTACGCTCCGCCGCCGAAATCACTTGCCGGACTTGCCGTTATCGTCATCCAGTCCGTCGAAGAACAGGCGGATAGTCTCGTCCGTCCAGCCCGTATCCTTCTTCAAAGCATCGATCGACTCTCCGGAACGGATCTCTTCCGGAATCATATCGGAAAGGGACTGCTCCTGCCGTCTTTCCTCAGCGGCGCTCCCGTCACCTTCTGCAGCTGTCTCTTCTGCCTGCGTCCCGGTCACGTCAGCCTCACCCTCAGTGGATTCGTCCGCCTCTTCCGGAATACCGGCCTCTTCCGCTGCCTCCGGATCGGCTCCGGAAGCCGTCTGGGGCTCTTCTTCATCGTCAAATAAGGATCCAAAGATATCGTCCGGGTCCAGAGGATTCTCGACTTCTCCGGACGCTGCCGGGTAATCGCTGCTCTCCGGCTTCACGGCGTCCGTGTCTGCCGTAGCATCCGCATCTGCCGTTGTCTTCGCGTCAGTTGTGGCTTCCGCGTCTGCCGCGGCGTATTCATTCGCTGCAGCACCTGCTTCGTCCTTGGGCTTGCGGATCTCCGCGACCTTATCCGTCACAAATCCCTTTGCACTCTCAAAACCCTTCTTTGCCTTGGAACCGAGCCCTGCGAAGAAGGTTTTCACTCCGGTAAGATCCAGTGCGGGCTTCTGCTCTTTGGCCTGCTCTGCAGTCTGCTCCTTGACCTGCTCCGCAGCTTCTGTCTCAGCCTGCGCGGCAACAGTCTCGGGCTCTCTGATAAACCTCGGCTTCTCCACCGGCTTCTCCTCACGGATTGGCTCCGCGGCCGGTTTTGCCGCAGGTTTTGCGCTCTGCGCGGCCGGTGCCTGCTTTGCGGAAGATCCGCGCACCACCTCGCGGGCCGTTTCTTTTATGCTCTCATCGGACTTGACCGTCTCAGCATGGATCGCCTCGCTGCTCGGAAGCATCTGCGTCCGGCTGTCCGTAATCGTCTTGATCTCTGTTTTTCTGGAAAGCGCCAGGATCTTGGGAATCGCTTTGACATAGTAATAATACTCGTCATCCGCGAATTCAAGCCGCCGCGACATCTTATAATTGAGCGCGATGTGGAAGAATTCGACAAAGATCATGACAAGCGCCGCCAGCACCGGCATCTTGACCGTGTCGACAACGGAGATATCCACCATGCCTGTCGTACGTCCGACGACCAGGCATACAAAACCTACAGCCGCTCCGGCGATTACCGCCAGATACCGCATATAGTTGAAATTCACTTTATTGAGCAGCCATACCACGACGACGATGCCCGCGCAGAGGATCATCAGGAAAAGCAGCTCTTTATTCTTGATAAACTGGTCTCCGATATAACTGAACGTCTCGGTCATCAGCTCCGGCAGCTCATCGATGGCACCCGCGTCAAATTTGAGGAATACCGGCAGAATCCGCATAAATCCCCACAGAACGATGCCTCCGACGATTGGAATGATGGAGAAGACGCCCATGAAAGCTCCGGCAAACAGCGGAACGATCAGAATATTGGTCTTCAGCAGAAGCGGCATCAGGATCATCAGAACCGTCTCGTCCGGCGCGAGCCGCGAGATCAGAATATACAGAACGACCAGCAGGACCGCTGCGATGATCGCGCCCCAGAAGGACGCCTGATAGATATTGTAGATAATGATAATGATTGCGAAAAACGTTGCGAACCGCATCGGAAGCAGTACGCACAGCAATGCCAGGATCATATGCACAGCCGCGGAATTAAAAGGCAGACCGGACTGGAATCCGTCCCACGCGCTGATCCTCTCCAGAATCAGAAATACGGCGCCGAATTTGGCAATGATTTTGATCGGAAGCTCCAGCTGCATGAAAGCACGGCAGATCCAGGCCCGAATCTGATAGAGTATTTTCATAGATAATACCTCTTATTATTCGTAGTATGCTTCTTACTTCTGATACGTATCGATCTCGTCCAGATACCGGAAATACTTGTGGACGCGCCGCTCTGCCTTGGCATAGCGGCTGCCGTAGTACGCGGAGGTCAGGATCGATACCAATATGCTCGCGATCAGATAGATCAGTACCACCTTGACCGCGAAGCCCTGATAATCAAAATGCAGCAAATCGACAGACTGTACATAGACCAGCTGGAAGACATAAGCGCCTACTGCGATAATATAGAAAATGGTCAGCCAGATCTTGGTCACAAAACGATTTATCGCGATATAATCCGGGAGATAGTACCTGCGGATGAAGTAATCCTTCCTGTACTGGTAGCTGCTCTCATACAGAGCCGCCTGAGTCATGACCCGGACTTTTCTCTCATTCAGCAATCCATTCACATCCTAATCTCAAGATTGATAGAGCAAAAATCCTTCGCTGTCTACTATACCACAAGCGATCGTGTTTTACAACCCTTTTTCTCGGCAAAAAACAGCCCTGCCGCACCGCTTCCGCGCCTATCTCTGCCTTCACGGAAAAGGCCCGCCTCCGTAGAAGCGGGCCTCTGAATCGGTTGTATAATCAGCTTTTGCTCTCCTGCTCGACAAGACGCGCTCCAGCGTAGAGATCGCGGAGCTTCGGCTTCTCGATCTTGCCTGTCGCGTTGCGCGGCACTTCTCCGAAAATGATCTTGCGCGGCCGTTTGTAGCGCGGCAGATCGAGGCAGAAACTGTTGATCTCTTCCTCTGTACAGGTCTCGCCGCTCTTCAGCTGGATAATGGCCGTCGCGATCTCTCCCAGGCGCTTATCCGGCGTGCCGATAACGGCAACGTCATGGATCTTGGGATGCGCGGCCAGATAAGATTCAATCTGGACGGGATACAGATTCTCTCCTCCGGTAATGATAACGTCCTTCTTACGGTCGACCAGATAGTAGAATCCATCCTCATCCTGTCTGGCCATGTCGCCGGTGAAAAGCCATCCGTCATGCAGCACCTCCGCTGTCGCTTCCGGATCCTTGTAGTATTCGACCATGACGCCGGGGCCTTGTACGCAGAGCTCGCCGACCTCTCCCTGGGGAACGGTATTTCCGTTCTCGTCAACGATCTTGCATTTCCAGCCATAGCCCGGAATGCCGATCGCGCCGACTTTATTCACGTTTTCCATACCCAGATGCACGCATCCCGGGCCGGTAGATTCGGACAGGCCGTAGTTCGTATCATATTGATGATTCGGGAAATATTCCATCCAGTGGCGGATCAGACTCGGCGGTATCGGCTGCGCGCCCATATGCATCAGTCTCCACTGCTTCAGCTGATAATCCTCAATATGAATCTCACCGCTGTCGAGCGCTGCCAGAATGTCCTGTGCCCACGGTACGAGCAGCCAGACGATCGTGCAGCCCTCACCGGAGATCGCGTCAAAGACCGCTTTAGGCTTATTCCCACGCAGCAGCACCGCACGGCTGCCTGTATACAGTGAACCGAACCAGTGCATCTTGGCTCCGGTATGATACAGAGGCGGAATGCAGAGGAAAACGTCCGATTTTTTCGTCTCGTGGTGCATGGCCTCCATGTGCGCAGATTGCATTAATGCGGTATGTTTATGCAAAATCGCCTTGGGAAGTCCGGTCGTTCCGGAGGAATAGTAAATCGCCGCGTAATCATCGTCCTCGATCAGGACCTTGGGCGCCGTACTCGAGCAGTTGGAAGCACTGAGATGGTAATCCTCCGCGAAATACGGGCAGGAATCTCCGACATACATTAGGAGTCTCTCCCTGCCGAGATCCTCGGCGATCGTCTCCACGCGCCCGATGAATTCGGGTCCGAAGAAAAGCACGTCTACATCGGCATGCTTTACGCAGTAATCGATCTCATCCGCGGTATAACGGAAGTTCAGCGGTACCGCGATCGCGCCGGCCTTCAGGATTCCGAAATAGATCGGAAGCCAGTCCAGGCAGTTCATCATCAGGATCGCCGCCTTCTGTCCCTTGCGGATACCCTTGCTCATCAGCAGATTCGCGCAGCGGTTTGCTTTCTCATCGAATACGGACCAGGTGATGGTTCTGCGGTACGGCGCGGAAGACGTAGGCTGAATCAGCTCGTATTCTTTCCACGTGACGCGCTGCGGCTCCTCGATCTCGGGATTGACCTCGACCAGAGCGACCTCGTCTCCGTATAACTTACTGTTCCTCTCCAGAAGATCTGTGATCGGCATCTTTCTGTTTCCTCCCCTTGACAAATATACGGAAGTGTGATGTAATTAATAAATATCAAATTCATATTTATATGTACAAGCATTTTCTATGATACTCTATATTTTGAAAATGTCAAGACAAATGTCACGACAAAGACAGGAGATGGCAAAGTGAAAGAATTGATGCTCGGCAACAAGGCATTCGCGCGCGGTCTGTATGAAGCGGGATGCTGTTTCGCCTCCAGTTATCCCGGGACTCCGAGTACGGAGATCACGGAGGAAGCCGTTAAGTTCGATGAGATCTACTGTGAATGGGCTCCCAACGAGAAAGTGGCTCTGGAGGCGGCCTTTGGCGCGTCTCTGGCAGGACGCCGCGCTTTCTGTGCGATGAAACACGTCGGTCTTAACGTCGCGGCTGATCCGCTCTATACGATGTCCTATACCGGTGTCAACGCCGGACTCGTGATCGCGGTCGCCGATGATCCGGGTATGCATTCTTCTCAGAATGAGCAGGACTCCCGCCATCACGCTATCGCGTCCAAGATTCCGATGCTCGAGCCATCGGACGCCGCGGAGACGCTTGCTTTTGTCAAGATCGCCTATGAGATCTCCGAGACTTTTGACACACCGGTTCTGATCCGTATGTGTACGCGCGTTTCGCACTGCCAGTCGGTCGTCGAGACCGGCGAGCGCGAGCTTCCGCCGCAGAAGCCTTACGAGAAAAATATCCCCAAGTACGTCATGATGCCGGGCATGGCCAAGAAGCGCCATCCTCTGGTTGAGCAGCGTACGCTCGATCTGTCCGAATGGGCGGAGACGGCTCCGGTCAACCGTGTCGAGATGGGCGGGACGGATCTTGGCATCATCACCTCCTCCACTTCTTATGAATATGTGAAGGAAGTCTTCGGCGACTCGGTTTCGATTCTGAAGCTTGGCATGAGCAATCCTCTGCCGGACAAGCTGATCCTCAACTTCGCGTCCAATGTCAAAGAGCTTGCCGTTGTGGAGGAAATGGACCCGATCTTTGAGCAGCACTGCAAGGCCCTTGGGCTTCAGGTCCACGGCAAGGATCTGCTTCCGATGGTGGACGAGTTCTCTCAGAACCTGATCGCCAAGGCTTTCGGCAAGACCGTTTCTGTCGGTCCCTCGATCGAGGATCCGATCCCCGCGCGGCCGCCCGTCATGTGCGCCGGCTGCCCGCACCGCGGCCTGTACTATGTCCTCAAGAAAAACCGCTGCACGGTCCTTGGTGACATCGGCTGCTACACGCTTGGCGCGACCGCTCCGCTTTCCGCGGCGGATACGACCCTCTGCATGGGTGCCTCCATCAGTTCCGTCCACGGCTTCAACAAGATTATGGGCGAAGCCGGCGAGCAGCATACCGTTGCCGTCATCGGCGATTCGACATTTGTACACTCCGGCATGACCGGGCTTGCGAATATCGCCTATAATATGTCCAATTCTACGGTCATCATTCTGGATAACTCGATCACCGGCATGACCGGCCATCAGCAGAATCCGACGACCGGCTACAACATCAAGGGCGATCCGGCCGGCAAGATCGATCTGGAAGCACTCTGCCGCGCGATGGGAATCAACCGCGTCCGTGTCGTGGATCCATACGATCTCGACCAGTGCGACAAGGCGATCAAGGAAGAGCTTGCCGCGAACGAGCCTTCTGTCATTATTTCCCGCCGTCCCTGCGCACT
>CACZPA010000123.1 GCA_902782895.1 uncultured Eubacteriales bacterium | reverse complement strand
TGCTTCATCGACAGCGGCTTCGACTTCTTCGCTGCTCAGACCGTAATTGCGGGGAGCAAAAGCGATATCATCATAGACGGTCGGGAGGAAAAGCTGGCTGTCCGAATCCTGCAGCAGATAACCCGTCTGACGGCGGATCTGCGGGAGATTTGTTTTATCGAGCAGCAGTGAATGCAGACGGACCGTTCCGCTGTGCGGCGTCAGGCCGCATAACGCGCTTAAAAGAGTAGATTTGCCCGAGCCGTTCGCGCCGATCAGGCCGACAGCTTCTCCTTCCGCGACAGTCAGATTCAGCCCGGCAAGGACCGGCGCGTCCTTCTCATAAAAGCAGCTGACATCCGCAAGCTCCAGGATCGGAGCGTTCTTGGTATCATGTAGAGTCATATGGTATCCTTTCAGAAAGCAATTAACGAAGTGTCAGACAAAAAGACCGCCCAGCAGAACCGCGATATTGAACAAGCGGAAGGACAGAATCAGGATCGTCGCAACAGGGAAGAACAGCCAGTCGGCCGTTCGAGTCTGAAGCTTCTCCGCGTAATAGAATTCGCCGGTGAAACCGCGCATCTGCATGCTTTGATAGAGGGCTGTGGCACGGTCCATGCTCCGCAGCAGGAGCTGTCCGAGAAAAGATCCCCATGCCGAGATGTGAATGCCTTTCTGTCCCGGTGCACGAAGCGTATAGGCATTCATCATGGTACCGGCCTCGGAAAGCAGCAGACTGATATAACGGTATGTAATCAGCAGCATCGTTACGAGTAGCTTCGGAACATGCAGCAGACGCAGGGCATAACAGATCTTTTCGATGCCGGTGGTGGCGACCAGCAGAAAGGAAGCCATCAGGGCGAGCGTGCCTTTCAGCATCAAGACTATAAAAGAAACCATTCCTTCGGAGACCGTAAGCCTTCCGACAACGAAGGCAGGCGCGCGGTTCAGAATCGGATTCCAGATGCCGACCGCGAGGATCAGGGGCAGGATGTAACGAAGCTTATGAAAACAGGTCCGTACCGGAATTCCGGCGGCAGCGTATCCAACGACGGGGAAGATCACCATGGCGATCAATCCGCTCAGTCTGCTGTTCGGAAAGGACAGAACAACGCCGATATACAGCAGTACCGTCAGCAATTTGGGCAGTGGATGCAGACGATGCATCGGGGATTCGAGCCTTGCAAGCCCGTCCATACCCGCGAGTTCACGCATCGCGCCGGTCATAGGATTCATAGAAACCTCCGCTAGAATAAACAGGAAAAACAGGGTACTTATAATACCCTGTTTATAGCCTTAAATACGATAGACAAACAATGTGCGAAACTATGAGGGTCAGACGGCTTTCTTCTTACGATAGAATCCGGCGGCCGCGCTGATACCGATTGCGACACCGGCAACGATGACGGATCCGACGATACCGGAAACTGTCGTGCCGATGGGGTTCTCTTCGTCATTTGCGAAAGCATAATCCGGAAGGAAAGCAGTCTTCTCCTGAACGGCTTCCGCCGCCTCGGAAACGCTTCCCGACTTTCCGTAATTCTCCTCATCCAGACCCATATTCGCGTTGTATCCGGCTTCTTCATTACCGAAGAGCGCCCATTCCAGGCCGTCCGGATGGCTGCTCGCGAACTGGGATCCGATACCGCCGACCAGCAGCGCCAGGACTGCAAGGCAGAGCAGAACCTTCTTAACAGACCAGGAAGCAGGCTTGGTCTCCCGATCTCCGATGACTTCAATGAGCTCCGGCCGCGTCTGATAGACAAAGACCAGAACCGCGGCGGTAATCAGGCCTTCTACAAGACCGATAGCCAGATGGATCGGCTGCATGAGGGCCGCGAAAGCACCGAAGGAGAGCTCTGTAATACCGGATGCAAGTGTTTCCAGACAGACGGAGAAAGCGCCGAGCTGTAAGGTGATCACGCATCCGAGTATCGAAGCAATGATCAGACGGATCCGGGTGCTGCCCCATTTTGCCTTCATAATGGGCCGGAAGATCAGGAAATACCCGACGAAACACCCATAGAAGGCCATATTCCAGACATTCGCTCCGAGTGCCATGAGTCCTCCGTCCGCGAAAAACAGACATTGTATGGTCAATACCACAATCATGGACAGGAATCCTCCGTACGGTCCCAAAAGCGCTGAAAGCATCAGACCTCCGCAGAGATGACCGGAAGAGCCTGTACCGGGAATGGTATAGTTGATCATCTGTCCCGCGAAAACAAGCGCGGCCATAACTCCCATGGTCGGAAGCTTGACGGATTCCGCGTCTTTTCTCAGATTGTGAATGGAGATGCCGGCAGCGGTTCCGGAAGCTACATACATCGTCGCAGCGACCGCAGGAGCCAGCAAAGCGTCTGCCATATGCATAAGATTACCTCCTATCAGATTCGGGATATCAGTATGTTAGCACAATAAAAAAGGCAGCGGAAGCCCCGTGGGGGGATACAACGGAGAAAAAAAGGAATATTTTTCATGGAAAAACCATATGTATTACAGTATTGAAACTTGCATTTCGGTATGTTTCGTACTACAATCTTTTACTGTACAATAATCAGTTTACGGCTGAATCTGACGGAGGACGGGATCATGAAAATAACGATTCAGGGTTACAGCGGTGCCGGCAAATCAACACTGGCAGACAGACTCGGTA